>NZ_JBSGBF010000039.1:0-67288 GCF_053601115.1 Streptomyces sp. NPDC004788 | reverse complement strand
GCGGTGAGTTCCTAGACAGCTCCCACCACACCGGAGGTCTTCGCCATGTTCAAGACCAGACCAGTGTCAACAACGCTCGTGATCAATACACCTAGGGTGTGAGGCCATGAGCGAATGGCAGATGACCGACGACGAGGGCGGCACCCTCGCCGCCCGGTGGTGGCAGTGGGCGCGATCCGCCCCCGAGAGCCGGAGCCCCGTCGCCGACACGACCGGCGAACACGCGGACTGGCAACAACCCGGCGACGTCTGGTTCCTGGCCGGCACCTACGGCGGCCGGGTGGAACGCCGCTGCGAGATACCCGCCGACCGCCCGGTGTTCTTCCCGGTCCTCAACACGGTCCACACCAAGCTCCGGTCCCGCAGACCCCTCCCCCTGGACGTCTCCACCGCGAAGGCCCACCTCAACGGCGTCCCGCTCCCCCTCCACGAGTTCACCACCCGCCCCTTCCGCCTGGGCCTCCAGATGCACCTCGCCTGGGGCCTCTGGGCAGCCCTCACGCCCCTGCTGCCGGGCCAGTACGTCCTGGAGATCAAGGCGGCCTCGACGGACGGCTTCTGGGTCGACACGACGTACCACCTCACCGTGGCGGACGGCTGACGTGCGGGCGCCGACCCTCGTCGGCCGACGGGACCGCGGGCTCGGCGGCGTACCCGTGATCTCGTAGGGAAGGACGCCGACGTGAACGAAGCCCCGGGCCGATGGCCTGGGGCTTCGTCGTGTGCGCGATGCCGGGCTGTTACTTCGTGTCGACCGCCCAGGTCGCGGTGTTGTCGGTGGTGATCGGGTCAGGGGTCGCCGAGCTCACCTTGGCGGTCGTGTTCTGGAGCTTCGCGTTGCCCCGGAAGAAGTACACGACGTCGACGGTGTGGCTCGCCGCGGCGGCCAGGGTGGGATAGGTGCAGGTCACCGTGGTGGCGGTGGTGTTCGCGGTGTGGGTGCAGGAGGCGCCGCCGGTGTCGGAGACGTAGTTGCCGACCTTGGTGCCGGGCAGCGTGACCGTGAGCACGGCCGCCTGGGCGTCGGACGGACCGTTGTTCTTGATCGTCGCGGCGTACGTGACGCTGGTGGACGGCTGGTACACGTGCGACGGGGCGGTGAGCCCGGCCGCGAGGTCGGCCTGGGTGCGTACCGAGGTCGACGCGGACGCGCTGTCGTTGGCGTTGTTCGGATCGCCGCTGCTCGTGCTCACCCGGGCGGTCGTCGTCAGCGTGCTGTTGGCGGGCGCGGACGGCGAGACGAGGACCTGGGTGTAGACGACGACCGACTGGCCGGGGTCGAGGTCGTTGAGGCGGCACTCGATCCGGTGCGGGTTGCCCACGACCTGGGCGCACGTGCCCTCGCCGCCGCTGGAGATGCTGGCGGACTGGTAGGTGACGCCGTTGTCGAGGTCCTCCGTCAGGTCGACGGTACGAGCCGTGGAAGGCCCGTTGTTGGTGATGGTCGCGGTGTAGGTCAGCGAGGTGCCGGCCACGACCGGGTCGGGCGAGTCGGCCAGAGCGACCTTCAGGTCGGACCGGGTCGCGACGGTGGTGTCGGTGTGGGCGTAGTTGTCGGAGTTGTTCGGGTCGAGGGTCACGCTGGTCACGGACGCGTCCGCGTGCAGCACGCCGGTGGTCGTCGGCTTGACCCTGGTCACGATGGTCATGGTCGCCGTGGCACCGGGCCTGAGCAGGTCGAGACCGCAGCCGGCCGGCTGGAAGGGGTCACCCGGCACGCCCGCCGTGCAGCTGGTGCTCGACGGCAGCGTGATCGAGGTGACGGTCACGCCCGCGGGCAGCTGGTCCTTGAGGACGACGTTCTGCGCCGTGGACGGCCCGCTGTTGCGCACCGTGACCGAGAAGGTCAGGTCCGTTCCGGCGGTCACCGGGTCCGGGGTCGCCGTGGCGGACGTGATCTTCAGGTCGGCCAGCGAGGTGATGGGCAGCTGGGTGCTCTGCGTGTTGTTGGCGCTGTCGGGGTCGGGGGTGTCCGAGGTCACCGTGGCCGAGTCGTGGACGGTCTGGCCTTCGGTGGCGGTGTACGAGACGACCACCGTCGCCCGGCCGGGCCCGCTGGGCGTGGCCGGCCGGATGTCGCCCAGGGGGCAGGTGACGGTCCCGCTGGACTGGTTGGGCGGCGGCAGCGAGCCGCAGCCGCCCTGGCTGGCGGTGGCCGAGCTGATCGTGAACGTGCCGTCCGAGGTCGCGGTGTCGGTGAGGACGACGTCGCGGGCGGTCGAGGGGCCGTTGTTGTCGACGTAGACGGTGCACTTGCCGGGCTGGCCGGCGAGGACGTTGTTGTCGCAGG
This sequence comes from Streptomyces sp. NPDC004788, assembly GCF_053601115.1. Taxonomy (NCBI): domain Bacteria; kingdom Bacillati; phylum Actinomycetota; class Actinomycetes; order Kitasatosporales; family Streptomycetaceae; genus Streptomyces; species Streptomyces sp. NPDC004788. The sequence goes on along the minus strand of NZ_JBSGBF010000039.1, from coordinate 64,998 downwards.
ACTTGGAGACCGCGAGGTCGGCCTGCTCGTTGACGTTGACCGAGGCCGTGGCCTTGTTGTCGGCCGGGTCCGGGTCGAACTGGTCGGCCTTGATCGTGGCGTCGTCGGTCAGCGGCGTGGGGCCGCCGGCGGGGACGTCGTAGTCGGGGTCGACCTGGCTGCGGATCTGGATCGGCACGGAGGCCCCGTCGGCCAGGGTGCCGAGCTCGCACCGCACCTTCTGGCCGGTGATGGTGCAGCCGGGCTGGGTGACGCTGAACGGCACGTCGCCGGCCGGGAGTTCGTCCTCGACGATCACGTTGTCGGCGGCGTCCGGGCCGTTGTTCTTGGCGACCAGGTTCCAGCGGAGCTCCGCGCCCGCGACCGCGGGGCTGGGCGAACCGGACTTGGTGATCGAGACGTCGGCCGGGTTGCAGGTCGGGAACTTGAAGGAGGCGACCCGCGTCTGCCAGCCGGCGTTCGACGTGGTCTGCATGTACTCCGTGGTGTACCAGAAGGTGCAGCCGTCGGTGGGGTCGACCTGCATGGCGCTGTAGTCGCCCCAGCGGCCGATGCCCTCCGGGGAGGCGCCGGTCTGGGAGCCCTTGCCGTCGCGGATCTTCAGCTCGCTCTGCGGGAGCAGCCCGAGCGGGTCGCCGGCCAGGCGGGCGGCGGCCCGGATGGAGGGGTAGACCTTCGGGTTCTGCGCGGTCGGCGTGGCGGGCGCGCTGGAGACGCTGTAGCCGAGCGCCATGTTGCCGGCCTTGTCCATGGCGATGCTGCCCATCCAGCGGTGGGCGGCGTCGGGAGCGAAGGTGCCCTGCTGGTGCAGGATCCAGTTCGCGCCGCCCGCGGGGCGGTGCAGCTCGTACCAGCGCACACCGGCATGGCCGGCGCCGTCGACGTTGACGGTGTGGTTGACGACCATCGACTCGTAGGTGCCGAAGTTCCGGTACTGCAGCCGGTGCATCAGCCGGTCGGACAGCGGGTCGAGCGTCTGTGTGGTGTCCGGCTGCGGAATGCCGCTCAGGCTGGTGTTGAAGTCCGCGACCGTGACGTCGGCGAGCTGGGTGAGGGTCGAGTTGGCCGGCACCTGCCAGTCGACGTGGAAGGCGAAGCTGCGCAGCGTGTTGTTGCCGGTGATGCGCGTCAGCGTCGCGGGCGCGCCGAAGGTGGGCAGCCGGGTGCCGTCGAAGTCCGCGGGCAGCATGCCGGTGTCGGAGGACAGGCGGGTGAAGCCGTCGCCGCCGTTGAGCCCGATGCCGGTGTCACAGCCGAAGCAGACGAACCCGGCCGGGTTGCCGTTCAGCATGTTGGCCCGGTCGAAGGCGTACGCTCCGCCCGCTCCCGGGGCGCCTTCCCAGTTGAAGGTGACGTAGTACGCGTCGGGCCAGACGCCCAGCTTGGGGTAGTCGTTGAAGCGCTGGTTGCTGACCAGGAAGTCGTACAGGTGCCAGCCCCCGGTGACCGGGTCGGCGGTCTTCGACACCGCGATGCACTCGTGGTAGGGCGCGACCGGGTCGTTCGAGGAGTCCACGTTGAAGGCGAAGTACGTGATCACCCAGCGGTCGGCGATCGGGTCGTGCCGGACGACGCCGTCGCCGCGGTTGGTCGTGCGGCAGAGGCTGTCCGAGGGCTGGTACGTGGAGAACAGCTGGTTGGTGGCCATGGGCGTCGGCACCGGCGGGCTCCCCGCCGTCAGCAGACCGTTGCCCGGGTTGTTCTTGTCGTAGATCTGGAACGAGCTGTTGACCTGCTGGATGTAGTGCTTCGGGCCGACGTCCCCGTTGGTGTCCGGCGGGAAGATGCCGTTGACGTTGTTGACGCCCTCGAAGTCCTGGATCATGTCCGAGAGCGCCCCGGGGCCCCGGAGCCGGGCGGGCGCCCGGCCGGCCAGCGGGTCGGGACGCGTGTCGGGCTTCACCCGACGCCTCACCCGCCCGTCCTCCTGCCGGGCCGGGCCCTCAGGACGCGGCGGCCGTGTCCTGATCTTCCTCAGGTCGCCGTTGAACTCGCCCGGCGTGACCTTCTGCGAGGTCACGGACGGCGTGGGCGCGTCGGCGGTCGCGGCGGTGGCGGTGCCGGCCGCCACGAGCGAGGAGACGGGGAGCAGCAGCGCGATCGCCGCGGTGGCGACCCGGCGCCCCCAGCCGGATGATGGCCTTCGGGGCCATCTCCTCCGGAGGTCGACCGTGGCCTGTGGTCGTGACAATTCCTTGCCCCTTCTGGCGGGGAAGTCCCGCGCCTCGTACTCCGGCTCGCCGCCGGGTCGGGCTCCCGTGGACTTCCTGGAACCGGTGGAACCGCTGGGTGCTGTCGGGTGCCGCGGCGCCGTTCACGGCGTCCGCGGCGGGGCCGGCGGATATCTCCGTACGCGGCGGGCGGCCCTTCTCCTCGTCCTCGCGGCGGTACTGGCCGGCTGCGGGCCGACGAGCACCACGCACCCCGGCGTCTCCGCCGGTGGCACCGACCCGGGCACCGTGTGGGGGCAGGTGACCCTCTGGCCGCGCGTCGGCGGCCCGGTGACCGCGAACAGCCCTGGCCCGGGCAGGCCGTTGCCCGGCGCGAGGGTCGACTTCACACGTACGGGCGGGGGCGGCGGCCCGGAGGTCGCCACGGCCGACGGCGAGGGCCGCTACCGCATCCGGCTCGCGGCGGGCGCCTACACGGTCCGGGTGGAGAACCGGGTCTTCAACGTCAGCGACCCGGGCGCGACGCGCCAGGTCACCGTGCGGCCCGGCGAGACCGTGCGACTGGATCTCGTCCTCGACTCGGGCCTCCGCTGACCTGTGCGGCCGTCGCGGGCGGTCACGGAACATGCGGGGCCTCCGGCGGCGCGGCACGAAACGATCACCGTACGCGGGGGACTATAACTCTACGTAGCTGAAATGCGGCGGATCGACACTCTCCGTGATCACGACCGGAAGGGTGAGGCGCTGCGTACGGGTGAGCTCGGCGTGTCGTTCCCATGCCGCCGGCCGGGTCGGGTGCACCGTGGGGAAACAAGAAGCCCGCACCCGCAGGAGAATCCTTCCTGCGAGCACGGGCAGTGGTGGGGCGGGTGGGACTCGAACCCACGGCCGACGGATTATGAGTCCGCTGCTCTAACCGGCTGAGCTACCGCCCCGAACACCACGGCGCGTACAAGTGTGCGCGCCGTCTGCCGCAGCATAGCCGCTCATACGATCTCCTGCTCCGGATGGTCGGCCATGCTCGATCATCAAGACTCCGCAGCGGGCCCCGCGGTTCCACGGGAAATGAAAAAGGACCCCGAAGGGTCCTCTTCCGTGTGGCTCCCCCGACTGGACTCGAACCAGTAACCCTCCGGTTAACAGCCGAATGCTCTGCCAATTGAGCTACAGGGGATCGCGCTCCCCCGACTGGACTCGAACCAGTAACCTGCCGGTTAACAGCCGGCTGCTCTGCCAATTGAGCTACAGGGGATTGCTGCGTTGCACCGATCGGATCCACCTCGGGCTTGCCGGGGGGCGGTCGCTCGCTGCGAGACATACATTAGCGCAAGCAGGGGGGTGCTCCGCCAATCGGTATCCCCAGAGCGCTCCCGGGACGGTTCCAGGGAAGGATCGCAGCGTGCGCAAGCTGATCTTCGTCAGCGGCCTGGCAGTGGGTTTCGTGATCGGGACGCGGGCCGGACGCGAGTGGTACGACCGGATGAAGCGGGGTGCCCAGCGGGTCGCCGAGAACCCCGCCGTGCGCAATGCCGCCGAGTCCGCGGCGCAGGGCGGGCGGCAGGCGGCCGGGAAGGCGCTGCACGTGGTCGGTGACCAGGCGCAGCGGATCCGGTCGCGGCGCGATCACGACGGGCACTACGCCGGGCAGTCCGCGCGGTACGAGGACGACGACTGGGGCACCAGCAACACCTGACCTCGTACACCGCAGCCGTCCCCGTGCGGCAGAATCATGTGCCATGGGGATAGTCGCCGGTCTGGACAGTTCTTCCGACTCCACGCGCATCGTCGTCTGCGACGCGGACACGGGCGCCGTACTGCGGCAGGCCCATGCCCCGCATCCCCTGGAACCCAAGGCCACCGACGTCGACCCGCAGGCGTGGCTGCTCTCCCTCGGTGAGGCCGCGACCGGCGGACTGCTCGAAGGCGTGCAGGCGATCGGGGTGTCCGCGCAGCAGCACGGGCTCGTGCCGCTGGACGCGCAGGGCGGGCTCGTGCGCCCCGCGCTGGTCGGCAACGACAAGCGGGCACAGGTCGCCGCCGCGGATCTCGTCGAGGGGCTCGGCGGGCGGCAGGCGTGGGCGGACGCGGTCGGGACCATGCCGCAGTCCGGGCTGCCGATCGCCAAGCTGCGCTGGCTGGCGCGCAGCGAGCCCGAGCACGCGCAGCGCGTCGCGATGATCCTGCAGCCGCACGACTGGCTCGTGTGGCAGCTGCTCGGCCGGCCCGCGCGCCGGACCACCGACCGCGGCGCCGCCTCCGCCACCGGCTACTGGTCCGCCAGGACCGGCGCCTACCGGCCCGATCTGGTCGACCTGGCGCTCGGCCACCAGGCCGTGCTGCCCGAGGTGCTCGCGCCGGCCGAGGCCGCCGGCACCACCCCCGAAGGGCTGCTGATCTCCGCCGGTACGGGCGAGACGATGGCGGCCGCCCTCGGGCTCGGGGTGGGCGCGGGCGACGCCGTCGTCTCGCTCGGCGCCTCCGGCTCGGTCATGGCCGTCCACCACGAGGCGCTGACCGACCCGAACGGGATGATCACCTCGTACGCCGACGCCACCGGCATGCACCTGCCGGTCGTGCACGTCTCCAACGCGGTACGGGCGCTGCGCGGCACCGCCGAGATGCTGGGCGCGGAGTCCCTGGACGAACTGTCCGCGCTCGCGCTGAAGTCGACGCCCGGCTCCTCCGGCCTGGTGCTGCTGCCGTACCTGGAGGGCGAGCGGACGCCGAACCTGCCGCACACCGCCGGCACGCTCAGCGGGCTGCGCCGCGAGTCGATGAAGCCCGAGCACCTGGCCCGGGCCGCCTTCGAGGGCATGCTGTGCTCGCTCGCCGACGCGATGGACGTGCTGCGCGGGCGGGGCGTCGAGGTGCGCCGGGTGTTCCTGCTCGGCGCGGCGGCCGGGCTGCCGGCCGTACAGGCGCTGGCGCCCGCGCTGTTCGGCGCCCAGGTCGTCGTACCGCAGCCGGCCGAGTACGCGGCCCTCGGCGCCGCCCGGCAGGCGGCGTGGGCGCTCGGGGTGTCGCAGGGCACGCTGTCGCCGGCCGCGCCGCCGGCCTGGCAGGGCGCGGCGGCGCAGGTCTTCGAGCCGGGCGACGAGCTGGCGGTCGGTCAGGCCGTGCGCCAGCAGTACTCGGCGACCCGCGAGCAGCTGCACCCCGGGGCGTTCTCCGGCTGACGGACACCGTCACCCGATCTCCCCGCCACGCGGGGAATCCAGTCGTAACGTCACAGCAGCGCGGGCGATAGTAGAACCCGTGCTCATAAGACTTCTCCGAACCCACCTTCGGCCGTACAGGAAACCCATCGCCCTGCTGGTCCTGCTGCAGCTGCTGCAGACCAGCGCCACTCTCTACCTGCCGACCCTCAACGCCGACATCATCGACAACGGTGTCGTCACCGGGGACACCGGCTACATCCTGCGCTTCGGCGCGCTGATGATCGGCGTGTCCGTCGTCCAGGTGCTGTGCAACATCGGCGCCGTGTTCTTCGGCGCGCGAACGGCCGCCGCGCTCGGGCGGGACGTCCGGGCCGCGGTGTTCGCGCGGGTGCAGTCGTTCTCGGCCCGGGAGGTCGGGAACTTCGGGGCGCCGTCGCTGATCACCCGGACCACCAACGACGTGCAGCAGGTCCAGATGCTGGTCCTGATGGCGTTCACCCTGATGGTCTCCGCGCCGATCATGTGCGTCGGCGGCATCATCATGGCCCTCGGTCAGGACGTGCCGCTGTCGGCCGTGCTGATCGCGGTGGTGCCGGTGCTCGGCATCGCCGTGTCGCTGATCGTGCGGCGGATGCGGCCGCTGTTCCGCACCATGCAGACGCGCCTCGACACGGTGAACCGGGTGCTGCGCGAGCAGATCACCGGCAACCGGGTCATCCGCGCCTTCGTCCGGGACGGCTACGAGCGCGAACGGTTCAAGGGGTCGAACACCGAGCTGACCGACGTGTCGATGGCCACCGGCCGGCTGATGGCGCTGATGTTCCCGACCGTGATGACGGTCGTGAACGTGTCGTCGATCGCCGTCGTGTGGTTCGGCGCGCACCGCATCGACAGCGGCGGGATGGAGATCGGCGCGCTGACCGCCTTCCTCGCCTATCTGATGCAGATCGTGATGGCGGTCATGATGGCCACCTTCATGTTCATGATGGTGCCGCGGGCCGAGGTGTGCGCCGAGCGCATCGAGGAGGTCCTGGCGACCGAGTCCAGCGTCGTGCCGCCGGCCGAGCCGGTGACCGCCCTGGAGCGGCGCGGACACCTGGAGGTCAGGAGCGCGGACTTCCGGTATCCGGGCGCCGAGGAGTCGGTGCTGCGGGACGTCGAGCTGGTCGCCCGGCCGGGCGAGACCACCGCGATCATCGGCTCGACCGGCTCCGGCAAGTCGACGCTGCTCGGGCTCGTCCCGCGGCTCTTCGACGTGACCGGCGGAGAGGTCCTCGTCGACGGCGTGGACGTGCGCACGCTCGACCCCGTCCTCATGGCGCGGACGGTCGGCCTCGTCCCGCAGAAGCCGTACCTGTTCTCCGGGACGGTGGCCACGAACCTGCGGTACGGGAAGCCGGACGCGACCGACGAGGAGCTGTGGCACGCCCTGGAGGTGGCCCAGGCCAAGGACTTCGTGTCCAAGCTGGAGGGCGGTCTGCACGCGCCGATCGCGCAGGGCGGCACCAACGTCTCCGGCGGCCAGCGGCAGCGCCTCGCGATCGCCCGCACGCTCGTGCAGCGGCCGGAGATCTATCTCTTCGACGACTCCTTCTCGGCGCTCGACTACGAGACGGACGCGCTGCTGCGGGCCGCGCTCGCCGACGAGACCGCCGACGCGACCGTCGTCATCGTCGCCCAGCGGGTCTCCACCATCCGCGAAGCCGACCGGATCGTGGTCCTCGACGAGGGCCGGGTCGTCGGCACCGGACGGCACCACGAGCTGATGGCGGAGAACGAGACGTACCGGGAGATCGTGCTCTCCCAGCTGACCGAGGCGGAGGCAGCCTGATGGCCGGACCACGTATGCCCATGGCCGGGGCCGGCCCGGACTCGAAGTCGATGGACTTCAAGGGCTCGGGCAAGCGGCTGCTGCGGCAGCTCGCGCCCGAGCGCGGCGCGCTGGGGCTGATGCTGGGCGCCGGCGTGCTGTCGGTCGCGGCCTCGGTCGTCGGGCCGAAGATCCTCGGCAGGGCCACCGACCTCGTCTTCGCGGGCGTGGTCGGGCAGCAGAAGCAGATGCCCGCGGGCGCCACGAAGGAGCAGGTGCTCGCGGCGCTGCGCGCCAAGGGCGACACGGGGATGGCCGACATGCTGGCCGGGGTGGACTTCACCCCCGGCAAGGGCATCGACTTCACGGCGGTCGGCCAGGTCCTGGGCACGGCGCTCGGCGTCTACGTGCTCGCGGGCCTGCTGATGCTGGTGTCGACCCGCATGTCGATCAAGGTGATCAACCGGACCGTCTTCCGGATGCGCGAGGACGTCCAGGCGAAGCTGGCGCGGCTGCCGCTGTCGTACTTCGACAAGGCCAAGCGCGGCGAGGTGCTCTCCCGCGCCACCAACGACATCGACAACATCTCGCAGACCCTCCAGCAGTCGATGGGCCAGCTGATCAACTCGCTGCTGACGATCGTCGGCGTGCTCGGGATGATGTTCTGGATCTCGCCGCTGCTCGCCCTGGTGGCGCTGGTCACGGTGCCGCTGTCAGTCGTCGTGGCGACGAGGATCGGCAAGCGCTCGCAGCCGCACTTCGTGCAGCAGTGGAAGTCCACGGGCAAGCTCAACGCCCACATCGAGGAGATGTACACCGGCCACGCGCTGGTGAAGGTCTTCGGCCGGCAGGAGGAGTCCGCGCGGGACTTCGCCGAGCAGAACGAGGCGCTGTACGAGGCCGGTTTCAAGGCCCAGTTCAACAGCGGCATCATGCAGCCGGTCATGCTCTTCGTCTCGAACCTGAACTACGTCCTGGTGGCCGTGGTGGGCGGTCTGCGGGTGGCGAGCGGCACCCTGTCGATCGGTGACGTGCAGGCGTTCATCCAGTACTCCCGGCAGTTCTCGATGCCGCTGACGCAGGTCGCCTCGATGGCGAACCTGGTGCAGTCGGGCGTCGCCTCCGCCGAGCGGATCTTCGAGCTGCTCGACGCGGAGGAGCAGGAGCCGGACGCGCCGAAGAGCGAGAAGCCGGCCGACCTCAAGGGCAAGGTGGCGCTGGAGGGCGTGGCCTTCCGCTACGAGGCGGACAAGCCGCTCATCGAGGACCTGTCGCTCACCGTGGAGCCGGGCCAGACGGTCGCGATCGTCGGCCCGACGGGCGCCGGCAAGACCACGCTGGTGAACCTGCTCATGCGGTTCTACGAGGTCACCGGCGGCCGGATCACCCTCGACGGCGTCGACATCGCGCGGATGCGCCGCGAGGACCTGCGCGCCGGCATCGGCATGGTCCTCCAGGACACCTGGCTGTTCGGCGGCACCATCGCCGAGAACATCGCGTACGGCGCGACGCGCGAGGTGACCCGGGCGGAGATCGAGGAGGCGGCGCGGGCGGCCCACGCGGACCGCTTCATCCGTACGCTCCCCGAGGGCTACGACACGGTCATCGACGACGACGGAGCGGGCGTCAGCGCCGGCGAGAAGCAGCTGATCACCATCGCGCGGGCGTTCCTGTCCGACCCGGTGATCCTGGTCCTCGACGAGGCGACGAGCTCGGTCGACACCCGCACCGAGGTGCTGATCCAGAAGGCGATGGCCCGCCTCGCCCACGGCCGGACCTCGTTCGTGATCGCGCACCGGCTCTCCACCATCCGGGACGCGGACGTGATCCTGGTGATGGAGCACGGCTCGATCGTCGAACAGGGCACGCACGAGGAGCTGCTGGCCTCGGGCGGGGCGTACGCCCGGCTGTACGCGGCGCAGTTCGCGCAGGCGGTCGCGGAGGTCGACTGACGTCTCAGTCGAGATAACCGCGCAGCTGGTCCGCGTAGGCGTGGTCCCGCAGCTTGTTGAGGGTCTTGGACTCGATCTGGCGGATGCGTTCGCGCGTCACGCCGAAGAGCTGTCCGATCTCCTCCAGGGTGCGGGGCCGGCCGTCGTCGAGGCCGTAGCGCAGCTGCACGACCTTGCGTTCGCGCTCGCCGAGGGTCGAGAGCACGGCCTCCAGGTGTTCGCGCAGCAGCAGGAAGGCGGCGGACTCGACGGGCGAGGCGGCGTCGCCGTCCTCGATGAGGTCGCCGAGGGCGACGTCGTCCTCCTCGCCGACGGGCGCGTGCAGCGACACCGGTTCCTGGGCGAGCCGCAGCACCTCGCCGACCCGCTCGGGCGCGAGGTCGAGCTGGGCGGCGACCTCCTCGGCGGTCGGTTCGTAGCCGCGTTCCTGGAGCATCCGGCGCTGAACGCGGATGACCCGGTTGATGAGTTCGACGACGTGCACGGGGACGCGGATGGTCCGGGCCTGGTCGGCGAGGGCCCGGGACATCGCCTGGCGGATCCACCAGGTGGCGTACGTCGAGAACTTGTAGCCGCGCGCGTAGTCGAACTTCTCCACGGCGCGGATCAGGCCCAGATTCCCCTCCTGGACCAGGTCGAGCATGGTGAGGCCGCGGCCCACGTAGCGTTTGGCCACCGAGACGACGAGGCGCAGGTTGGCCTCGATCAGCCTGCGTTTGGCGATGCGGCCGAGGACGACGAGCCGGTCGAGGTCGTGGGCGAGGGCGCTGTCCAGGTCGGGGGTGCTCGCGAGCTTCTCCTCGGCGAAGAGGCCGGCCTCGATCCGGCGGGCGAGCTCGACCTCCTCCTCCGCGGTGAGCAGCGGCACCCGGCCTATCTCGCGCAGGTACTGGCGGAAGAGATCGGACGACGGGCCGTTGCCGCCGGCGTCGGCGCGCCGGCGCTGGGCCGGGACCTCCGGTTCCTGTTCGACGGCCACGAGCTCGACCGGGGAGGGTTCGTCGGTCACGGCGAGGGTCTGGGGCTGGGTCTGCACGGGGGGCGACCTCCAGGGCGGGACGGACCGTCCACCCAGTGTGTCGTACGACACAACACCGCTACGAGGGTCATGCGGTGACTTTTTGAGTCCAGTTCGTGACCGACCGTAGGTCACGGGCCGTCAGAGTGCCGCGGCCCCGTGGTTGCGCAGCGACTGCCCGTACTGCGTGAGCACCCACAGCTCGTTCTGCACGGCGGCCACCTGGGCCGGGTCGCCGTGCGCGCCGAGCCGGGCGAGGGTGCCCTGCACGTCGCGGATGCGGCGGTCGACGGCCCGGAGCCGTACGGTCACGAGCTGGTCGCCCGCGTACGCCTCGTCGACGATCTTCGCGAAGATCGTCTCGACGGCGAGTTCGGTGACGAGCGCGCGCACGGTGTCGTCCGGGGCGGCCTCGCGGACCGCGTCGAGGTAGTCGGCGGGCGCGCCGGTGGCGCCGCCCGCGTCCTGGATGCACTGGCGGACGGCCGCGTACGGCGGGGCGGTGAACTCGTCGACCCCGTACGCGTCGAAGGCCGGCGAGACCAGCTCCGGGCGCTGCAGCGCCAGCTTGAGCAGCTCGCGCTCGGTGCGGTGGGCGGGGCTGCGCAGGTTGAGCGCGGGGCCCGCCGGGGCGACCGGTGCCTGGATGCCGGCCGTGTCGTACGGCTTGCGCCGCTCGGCGCGCCGGTCGGGCTCCTTGCCCCCGCCGCCGCGCTGCCAGCGGGCGATCTGGGCGACCCGGCGGACCACGAACTGGGTGTCGAGGATGCCGAGCATGCCGGCGAGCTGGACGGCGACCTCGTGCTGCGAGGCCACGTTCTTGATCCGGGCCACGATCGGCGCGGCCTCGTCGAGCGCGGCGGCGCGGCCGGAGGGGATCTCCAGGTCGTAGCGGCTGACGATCTGCCGCAGCGCGAACTCGAAGAGCGGGGTGCGCGGCTGGACCAGGTCGACGACGGCCTCGTCGCCCTTGGCGAGGCGCAGCTCGCAGGGGTCCATGCCCTCGGGGGCAATGGCGATGTAGGTCTCGGCGGCGAACTTCTGGTCGTCCTCGAAGGCCCGCAGCGCGGCCTTCTGGCCGGCGGCGTCGCCGTCGAAGGTGAAGATCACCCGGGCCGAGCCGTTGTCCATGAGGAGCCGGCGCAGGATCTTGATGTGCTCGCCGCCGAAGGCGGTGCCGCAGGTGGCGATGGCGGTGGTGACGCCGGCCAGGTGGCAGGCCATGACGTCGGTGTAGCCCTCGACGACGACCGCGCGGCTGACCTTGGCGATGTCCTTCTTGGCCAGGTCGATGCCGTAGAGCACCTGGGACTTCTTGTAGATCGGCGTCTCGGGCGTGTTGAGGTACTTGGGCCCGTTGTCGTCGTCGCGCAGCTTGCGCGCGCCGAAGCCGACGACGTCGCCGCCGACGTCCTTGATCGGCCACATCAGGCGGCCGCGGAAGCGGTCGATGGGGCCGCGGCGGCCGTCCTGGGAGAGACCGGAGAGGATCAGCTCGCGGTCGGAGAAGCCCTTGCCGCGCAGGAAGCGGGTGAGGTGGTCCCAGCCGGCCGGGGAGTATCCGACGCCGAAGTGCTCGGCGGCGGCCTGGTCGAAGCCGCGCTCGGCGAGGAAGCGGCGCCCGATCTCGGCCTCGGCGGAGCCGAGTTGCTCGGCGTAGTACCGGGCGGCGGCCTGGTGGGCCTCGACCAGGCGGGTGCGCTCGCCGCGCTGGTGGCCGGGGTTGTAGCCGCCCTCCTCGTAGCGCAGGGTGATGCCCGCCTTGGCGGCGAGGCGCTCGACCGTCTCGGAGAAGGTGAGGTGGTCGATCTTCATCACGAAGGCGATGGTGTCGCCGCCTTCCTGGCAGCCGAAGCAGTGGAAGAGTCCCTTGCTGGGGCTGACCTGGAAGGAGGGCGACTTCTCGTCGTGGAAGGGGCAGAGCCCCTTCAGGTTCCCGCCGCCTGCGTTGCGGAGCTGGAGGTACTCGGACACGACGGCGTCGATCGGGACCGCGTCCCGTACCGCCTTCACGTCGTCATCGTTGATCCTGCCTGCCACGCATGAATTCTACGGGTGACGGCGGGGGTCCCCGGGCTGCCCCGGGGCTACTCGGCGAGGCTCTCCAGCGGCACCGACGCGTCCGCCAGGCGGTCGGCGTCCACCTGCGCCCGGGACCGGATGAGCTTCTGGATCGGGTCTGTGACGTCCCACACATTCACGTTCATGCCCGCGATCACCCGGCCCTCCTTCAGCCAGAAGGCGACGAACTCCCGCTTGCCGGTGTCGCCGCGCACCACGACCTGGTCGTACGAGCCGGGCGGCGCCCAGCCCGAGTACTCCATGCCCAGGTCGTACTGGTCGGTGAAGAAGTAGGGGACCCGGTCGTAGGAGACGTGCTGCCCGAGCATCGCGCGGGCGGCGGCCGGGCCGCCGTTGAGGGCGTTGGCCCAGTGCTCGACGCGCAGCCGGGTGTGCAGCAGCGGGTGGTGGGCGGCGGCGATGTCGCCGGCGGCGAAGACGTCCGGGTCGGAGGTGCGCAGCGCCTCGTCGACGGCGACGCCGCCACCGTCGGCGCGGTCGACGAGGGCGAGGCCGGCGTTCTCGGCGAGGGCGGTGCGCGGGGCGGCGCCGATGGCGATCAGGACGGCGTGGGCGGGGTGCTCCTCGCCGTCGTCGGTGCGGGCGGCGAGGACCATGCCGTCCTGGCCGGTGATCTCGGTGAGCCCGGTGCCGAAGTGGAAGCGGACGCCGTGGTCGGTGTGCAGGTCGGCGAAGATCTGGCCGAGTTCGGGGCCGAGGACCCGGTGGAGCGGGGTGGGGTCGGCCTCGACGACGGTGACCTCGGCGCCGTACGTACGGGCCGCGGCGGCGACCTCCAGGCCGATCCAGCCGGCACCGGCGATGACCAGCTGGCCGTTCTCCCGGCCGAGCTTCTTGATCTCGTCGCGGAGCCGCTCGGAGTGCGCGAGCCGGCGCAGGTGGTGCACGCCGGCGAGGTCGGTGCCGGGGATGTCGAGACGGCGCGGCTCGGCGCCGGTGGCGAGGAGCAGCTTGTCGTAGCGGATGACGGTGCCGTCGCCGAGGCGGACGGTGTGCGCCTCGCGGTCGACGGCGGTGACGGGCTGGCCCAGGTGGAGCTCGACGTCGTGCTGCGCGTACCAGCCGGGCTCGTGCACGAAGACGGAGTCCCGCTCGTCCTTGCCGAGGAGGTAGCCCTTGGAGAGCGGTGGGCGCTCGTAGGGGCGCTCGCGTTCGTCGCAGATGAGGATCACCCGCCCGTTGAAGCCCTCGGAGCGCAGGGTCTCCGCTGCCTTGGCCCCGGCCAGGCCCCCGCCGACGATGACAAAGGTCTGATCTGCGTCGACCACGTTGATTCCTCCTCGTTGCGACCGGTTCCCTACGCTACGCCCCTGGACCCGGGCCGGGCCGTTCCGCCTCGGGACGCCTCGGGACGCCTCGGAACATGCATGCGAGGGTCCCGCACCGGCCGGGAAGGCGAAAGAGGGCGAACGGCCCTTGGCCGGGGGCTAACCGCGGGGCGTCCGGAGCCGGGCGTGCAGGCTGCGGGCGGAGGCGTCGGTGAGGGAGGCGATCTGGTCGACGATCACCCGCTTGCGGGAACGCTCGTCGGGCGCGGCGACGAACAGGGCCCGGAACTGCGGGTCGAGGCCCTCGGGCGCGCGGGCCGTGAGCGCCTCGGCGAGCTCGGCGACGACGATCCGCTGGTCGGCCCGGAGCGCCTCCTGTTCGGCGCGCTGCATCACGTATCGGTCGGCGATCGCCTTGAGCACGGCGCACTCGTTGCGGGTGGCGCGCGGGACGACCAGTTCGGCGCCGTAACGGGTGAGCCGACCGCCGCCGTACGCCTGCCGGGTGGCGCCCTCGGCGGCCAGGCAGAAGCGGCCGATCAGCTGACTGGTGGCGTCCTTGAGCCGGGCCTGGGCGACGGCCGAGCCGTCGTAGCCGTGCGGCCACCAGTCCTGGTCGACGAGCCGGTCGAGGGCGTCGGCGAGCTCCTGCGGATCGGTGTCCTCCGGTACGTACCGGCCGAGGGCCACCTGCCAGATGTCGGCGCGCTCGGGCTCGGAGAACAGCATGTTGGGATCGATGTGCCCGGCGTGCAGGCCGTCCTCGAAGTCGTGCACCGAGTACGCCACGTCGTCGGACCAGTCCATCACCTGCGCCTCGAAGCACTTGCGGTACTCCGGCGCGCCCTTCCTCACCCACTCGAAGACCGGCAGGTCGTCCTCGTACACCCCGAACTTCGGCGAACCCGGGTCGGTGGGGTGCCCGCCGCGCGGCCACGGGTACTTGGTGGCGGCGTCGAGCGCGGCGCGGGTCAGGTTCAGGCCGACGCTGACCGGATCGCCGGTGGCGGGGTCGGTGATGAACCGCTTGGGCTCGATGCGGGTGAGCAGGCGGAGCGACTGCGCGTTGCCCTCGAAGCCGCCGCAGTCCTTGGCGACGTCGTTGAGCGCCTGCTCGCCGTTGTGCCCGAAGGGCGGGTGGCCCATGTCGTGCGCCAGGCACGCCGCCTCGACCAGGTCCGGGTCGCAGCCGAGCGCGGCGCCCAGCTCGCGGCCGACCTGGGCGCACTCGAGGGAGTGGGTGAGCCGGGTGCGCGGGCTGGCGTCCCAGGTGTGGACGGGGATCCCCCCTGCCTGGGCGGAGCCGGGAGACCGGGGCGGGGAGCCGGGGTCCACGACCTGCGTCTTGCCGGCGAGCCTGCGCAGCGCGGAGGAGTGCAGCACCCGCGCGCGGTCGCGCTGGAAGGCGGTGCGGCCGGGCCGTTTGTCGGGCTCGGGGGCCCAGCGTTCGAGTGCGAGGGGGTCGTAGCCGGGGGTGGGGGTGGGGGTGCCGGTCCTGGTGGGGTCTGCGAAGCCTTCCATGTCTTCGAAGGTAACGGGCGGGACGGACAGAAGGGGCGAGGACGCGGCTCGCGCGTCAGCCGGCCACGCCGGCGAACTCCCGTGCCGGGGCGGGGGACATGACCGCCTCGTCGTAGCGGTGCAGGATCAGCCGGGCGAGGGCGGGGTGGGCGCCGAGGGGAGCGGCGGCGAGCCAGGGGGCGTGGGCAGCGGCGCGGGCGGCGAAGTGGCCGGGGGCGGTGAAGCAGGAGGCGACGGCGATGCGGTGACGGCCGCGGGCGGCGAGGGCGCGGACGGCCTCGGGGACGGTGGGGCCGGCGGCGGAGGCGAACGCGGGGAGTACGGGCACGCCGCCGAGGCGTTCGCCGAGCCGGGCGGCGATGCGGCGGATGTCGGCGGCGGACTCGGGATCGCGCGAGCCCGCGGCGGCGAGGACCACGCCGGTGGTGGGCGAGGCGCCGTCCCGCGGGGTCCAGCCGGCCTCGGCGAGCCGGTCGGCGAGGGCCTCGACGAGCAGCGGGTGCGGCCCGAGCGGTTCGGCGATCCGCACCCGCACACCGGCGGGCGCGGCGGCGGCCGCGGCGGGCAGGTCGTGCTTGACGTGATACCCGCGGGCGAAGAGCAGGGGCACGAGCACGGCGCCGCGCCCCGGCCGCGCGAGGCCGGCGAGGAGGCTGCCGCCGTCCGGTCCCGCGAGGCCGGCGAGGGTGTCGGCGAGCAGCGGTGCGTTCAGTTCGATGTGCGCGAGCCGTACGTCGAGGCCGGGCCGCAGCTCCCGTACCCGGTCGGCGAGGAGGCCGAGGGTGGCGGCGGCGCGCGGGTCGCGGCTGCCGTGGCCGACGGCTATGAGGGTGGGGGCGTCACGAGCGGCCGGCCGCGCGAAGATGCGGCCGAGCATCCCGGCGGCGCTGCTGTCGAACGTGGGGTCCGGCTCCTGCCTCTTCATGCGCCGATCGTGCCGGGGGCAGGTTGCCTGGCAGTTTCGCCCGGATCACGGCTGGTTGCCGCGGCCTCACAGCGGCGCCTCACCCCCGCACCGGACGCTTGCCCAGCCGGTGACACCCGCCCCCGCGCCCTCACTGCGCCAGCCACACCCGCAGCGGCCCGAGCGTCCCGAAACCGGCCTCCAGGGCCGCCTCCAGGTCCTCGCCCGACTCGTAACCGACGACCGGGCGGTCGGGGGCGGCGAGGGTGAGGGCCGCGGACCAGGCGTGGGCGGCGGGGAGGTCGCCCACCGTGAAGACGTTGGAGACGCCGGTGACGCCGGCGCTCTCGGTGAGGACGGCGCCGCCGAGGATGCGGCCGTCGGGGGCGTGGGCGGCGACGATCGTCGTGGTGGGGTCGTCGAGGAGCTCGGGACGGAAGAGCGCGGCCTCGTCGGCGTCGCCGTCGCTCCAGGCGAGGGCCCACGCGGCGAGTTCGGCGGGAGTGCGGACCGCGCGGACGCCGGCGGCCTCGCCGCGGACCGGCAGGCCCGCGGGGCGGTGGATCCACTGGGCCTCGAAGAGCGTGAAGAACCCGGACTCGGCCAGGTCGAGGCGCGCGTAGCTGTCCTTGACGGAGGCACCGGGGGCCGTGCGGTCGACGGCGTCCAGGAAGTCCTCGGCGGCCGTGTCCGGGGCCAGGGTGACGGCGTCCGGGTAATAGAGCGGGGTGCGCCGCGGGCTGGACCAGGCGCGCGGGCCGAAGGCGCCGGAGAGGCCGTGGGCGCGGCACATCGTGTCGCACCAGTCGGCGTTGTTGCGGACGGCGGCGGCGAGGAGAGCCGCGCCGGTGGGGTCGGCCGTGGAGTCGGCCGCGAGGTTGGCCGTGGAGTTGGCCGTGGAGTTGTCGATCACCAGCGGATCCTATGGAGACCTCACCCCTCCCCTCCCCTCTTTTTCTCTTCCGAATCACGGAATATCTTTTCCGTTATGAGACTCCCTATGCCGCTCCCCCGGCGCGCACTCGCCGAGTTCACCGGCACCGCCGCCCTCGTCGCCGTCATCGTCGGCTCCGGACTCCGCGCCGACGCCCTCAGCCCGGACACCGGCGTCCGGCTGATCGCCAATGCCGCCGCCTCCGCCATCGGGCTCGGTCTGCTCATCGCGCTCATCGGCCCGCTCTCCGGCGCCCACTTCAACCCGGTCGTCACCCTCTCCGAGTGGTGGGCCCGCCGGCACAAGGACGGCGGCCGCGAGGCCGTCCTCTACATCGCCGCCCAGCTCGCCGGCGCGGTCACCGGCGCGCTGCTCGCCGAGGCGATGTTCGGCCGCACGCCGGGCGCCGCCCTCGCCACCACCGAGCGCGCCGACCTCCACCTCCTGCTCGGCGAGGCCGTCGCCACCGCCGGACTCGTCCTCGTCGTGCAGGGCCTGCGCCGCATCGGCCGCCCGGCGCTCGCCCCGGTCGCCGTCGCCTGCTACATCGGCGCGGCGATCTGGTTCACCTCCTCCGGCTCCTTCGCCAACCCGGCCGCCACCATCGGCCGCTCCCTGTCCGACTCCTTCACCGGGATCGCGCCCGGCTCGGTGCCCGCCTTCGCCGCCGCGCAGTTCCTCGGGATGCTCCTGGGCATGGGGCTCGCGAGCCTGCTGTACGGAGGGCGGTACGGCACGGAACGCGGCGCGAGCGAACCACCGACCGCCGAAACGCGTCCGACCGTGTGACAACATCCCGGAAGACCGACCGGAGGTCCCACCCATGCGCGGCGTCCGCCTGCCCCGCCCGCCCCGCCTGCTCCCCCGCACCACCCGGGGCCGCCGCCGCGCCGTCCAGGCCGTGATGCTCGGGGCCGTGCTCGCCCTCGCCCCCGCCGCCTGGCTGCACACCAGCACCGCCGACCGCCTCCGTACCACCGCCGACGTGCCCGCCCAGGACGTCGCCGTCGTCTTCGGCGCCGGCCTCTGGAGGGGCCGCCCCACCCCGTACCTCGCGCACCGCCTCGACACCGCCGCCGAGCTCTACCGCACCGGCAAGGTCAAGGTCCTGCTCGTCACCGGCGACAACAGCCGCACCGAGTACGACGAGCCGAGCGCCATGCGGAAGTACCTGGCCCAGCGCGGAGTGCCCGACGCGAAGGTGGTCAGCGACTACGCCGGCTTCGACACCTGGGACTCGTGCGTGCGCGCCAAGAAGATCTTCGGCGTCGACCGGGCCGTACTCGTCACCCAGGACTTCCACGTGAAGCGGGCCGTGGCGCTGTGCGAGGCGGCGGGCGTGCAGGCGTACGGGGTCGGGGTCGGCGAACCGCACGACGTCACCTGGTACTACGGCACCACCCGCGAGATGGCCGCCGCGGGGAAGGCCGCCCTGGACGCCGCCCTGCGGCCCGACCCGACGTTCCTCGGTGCCAGGGAGGACGGCGTGACGAAGGCCCTCGCCTCACCCGTCACGACCCGCTGAAAGGAGCGCACGGCACCCCGTCCGTAATCCGGCGGGTCCTCGCCCGTAACACGGCCGCCGCATCCTCGGCTCATGTCAGAGGTCACCACCGTCCCCACGCACTGCCCCTACTGCGCCCTCCAGTGCGGCATGAACCTGCGCCCCACCGCGGGCGGCGCCGGGGAGCTGCCCGTCGAGGTGGTCGACCGGCCCGACTTCCCCGTCAACCGGGGCGCGCTGTGCGGCAAGGGCCGCACCGCCCCCGCCGTGCTCTCCTCCCGGGTCCGGCTCACCGAGCCCCTGGTCCGCTGCCCTGACACGGGGGCGCTGCGGCCCGCGACCTGGGAGGAGGCCCTCGCCGCCGTCGCCGACGGACTGCGCCGCACCCGCGACGGCCACGGGGCCGACGCCGTGGGGGTCTTCGGCGGCGGCGGTCTGACCAACGAGAAGGCGTACGCGCTCGGCAAGTTCGCCCGGCTCGTCCTCGGCACCTCGCAGATCGACTACAACGGGCGCTTCTGCATGTCCTCCGCCGCCGCCGCGCACCAGCGTGCCTTCGGCCTCGACCGCGGCCTGCCCTTCCCGCTGGAGGACATCCCGAAGACCGGCTGCGTGATCCTCGTCGGCTCCAACCTCGCCGAGACCATGCCGCCCGCGCTGCGCTACCTCACCGAGCTGAAGGAGAACGGCGGCCGGCTGATCGTCGTCGACCCGCGCCGCACCCGCACCGCCGAACAGGCCGACCTGCACCTCGCCCCGCGCCCCGGCACCGACCTGGCGCTCGCGCTCGGCATGCTGCACCTGGTCGTCGCCGAGGGGCGGGTCGACGAGGAGTTCGTCGCCGCGCGCACGCAGGGCTGGGCGGCGGCCCGGGCCGGGGCGATGTCCCACTGGCCCGAGCACGTGGAGCGGATCACCGGCGTGCCCGTGCCGCAACTGCGCGAGGCGGTACGGATGTTCACCGAGGCCGGGAGCGGCATGGTGCTCACCGCGCGCGGCCCCGAGCAGCAGTCCAAGGGCACCGACACCGTGGGCGCCTGGATCAACCTCTGCCTGGCCACCGGCAGGGCCGGCCGGCCGTACAGCGGCTACGGCTGCCTCACCGGCCAGGGCAACGGGCAGGGCGGCCGCGAGCACGGCCAGAAGGCCGACCAGCTGCCCGGCTACCGCAAGCTCGACGACCCGGCCGCCCGGGAACACGTCGCCGGGGTGTGGGGGGTCCCGCCGGAGTCCCTGCCCGGTCCGGGCCGCAGCGCGTACGAACTCCTCGACGCGCTCGGCGGGGACGTGAAGGCCCTCCTCCTCATGGGCTCCAACCCGGTGGTGTCCGCCCCGCGCGCCGCGCACGTCGAGGAGCGGCTGCGCTCCCTGGACTTCCTCGCCGTCGCCGACGTCGTCCTGTCCGAGACCGCGGCGCTCGCGGACGTGGTCCTGCCCGTCACCCAGTGGGCCGAGGAGACCGGCACCACCACCAACCTGGAGGGCCGCGTGCTGCTGCGCCGCCGCGCCCTCACCCCGCCACCGGGCGTCCGCAGCGACCTGGAGGTGCTGCACGGGCTCGCGGCCCTGCTCGGCTGGGAGAAGGGCTTCCCCGCCGACCCGGAGGAGGTCTTCGAGGAGCTGCGGCGCGCCTCGGCGGGCGGCCCGGCCGACTACGCGGGCATCAGCTACCGCCGGATCGAGGAGGAGCAGGGCGTGTTCTGGCCCTGCCCGGACGAGAGCGGCACGGGCGGTGGTACGGCGGGCGGTTCGGGCGGTGGTACGGCCGGCGGTTCGGGCGGCGGTACGGCCGGCGGTTCGGGCACTCCGCGGCTCTTCCTCGACCGGTTCGCCACGCCCGACGGGCGGGCCCGGTTCGTGCCCGTGGTGCACCGTGCCGCGGCCGAGGAGACCGACGCCGACTACCCGGTGGTCCTGACGACCGGGCGGGTCGTCTCCCAGTACCAGTCGGGCGCGCAGACCCGGCGCGTCGCCGAGCTGAACGCGGCCGCGCCCGGCTCCTTCGTCGAGCTCCACCCCCGGCTCGCCGAGCGGATCGGCGTGGCGGAGGGCGAGGCCGTCGCGGTCGTGTCGCGGCGCGGCCGGGCGGTGGCCCCGGCCCGGATCACGGCCTCGATCCGCCCGGACACGGTCTTCATGCCGTTCCACTGGCCGGGCGAGGGCCGCGCGAACACGCTGACCAACCCGGCGCTCGACCCGGTGTCGAAGATGCCCGAGTTCAAGGTGTGCGCGGTCCGCCTGGAGCGGGCAACGGAACCAGCGGCTACGGCTACGGCTACGGCCGGTTGAACCAGTCCCCGCTCTCGATGACCTCGCCCAGGGGCGCGTCCGGCGTCGCCAGGAAGACCCAGGCGGACACCCGCGCCCCGTCCCGTACCCGCTCGACGTCCATCGCCACCCGCTCGTAGCCGACGGGCAGTTCGAGCCGGTCGAGCAGGCCGAACAGCTCGCCGTAGGCACCGGGCGCGGGGGTGAGCAGGGTGCCGACGACCCGGCCGCCGTCCGCCGGCAGGACGTACGGATAACCGGGCCCGTCGTACAGGGTCGCCCCGTGCAGCACGGCGTCCGCCTCGGTGCCGATCCGGCCGGCGAGGAAGCGGTCGTGGTTGTACGCCCCCGGGCGCAGCGTCCCGTACACGAAGAACGGGCGCTCGTCATGGGCCGGCGCGCCGGCCTCGATCGCCGCGGGCTCCGAGGTCTCCCGCTCGACCCAGCGGGCGTACTCCGCGCTCACCCGGGTCACCCGGGTCGCGAGGACCTCGGGCGTCTCGTAGTCGTGGGCGGCGAGGAGGTGCGCCTCCAGGGCCGGGTAGCGGGCCTCGGTGGTCTTGAAGGTCACCTCCCACTCCTCGGCGGTCTCGACCGCGCCCTGCCAGTGGTAGACGGAGGTGACTGGCCCCGAGAGCTGCGCGCAGGCGGCGAGCCGGGCCTCGACGGCGCCGCGCGCCAGGGTCTCGGCCTTGGCACGCGCGTCGGTGGTGGTGCGGACGGTGACGATCACTCCTTCACCGTACGGGCGAACCGGGCCGTGCGCAGCAGGGCGCGGGCGCCCTGGGCCGTGCGGTGTCCCGGGCATACGGTGGGCCCATGACGACGTCTTCCCAGCCCCAGGACCTGTACGTCGAGATCGACGGCGCCCCGGCCGCCACCGAACCCGACGTCCTCGCGTCCCTCATGAGCGGCTACGGCCACTACACGGCGATGCAGGTGCGCGACGGCCGGGTCCAGGGCCTCGGCCTGCACCTGGAGCGGCTCGACCGGTCGACGCGCGAGCTGTTCGGCCTGGGCCTGGACGGCGGGCGGGTGCGGGCGCTGCTCGCCGGGGCGCTTGAGGGCGCGGGCCGGAAGGACGCGTCGGCGCGGGTGTACGTGTACGAGGGGGCCGAGGGGGCCGACGGCGGCGGGCCGCTCACGGTGGTGACCGTGCGGGAGCCGTTCTCGGCGGACCGCTCGCCGAAGGCCCTGAAGTCCGTCCCCTACTGGCGGCCGGCGGCGCACATCAAGCACCTGGGCGGGTTCGGGCAGCGCTACCACGGCGACGCGGCCCGCCGTGCGGGCTTCGACGAGGCGCTGCTCACGGGCGGCCCGTCGCACGAGATCGCCGAGGGCGCGGTCACCAACGTCGCCTTCTGGGACGGCACTTCGGTGATCTGGCCGGCCGCGCCGCACCTCGTCGGCACCACCATGTCCCTGGTGGCCCCGCGGCTCCCGTCGGTGACCCGGGCCGTGACGCTGGCGGAGGTGCCGTACTTCCGCGCGGCCTTCGTGACGAGCGCGCGCGGGATCGCCCCGGTGAACCGGATCGACGACTCCCCGCTCCGGGTGGACGAGGAGCTGATGGAGCGGGTGTACGCGGCGTACGAGGCGGCGCCCTGGGACGCGCTGTAGGGCCAACTCGCCCACTCGTACCGGCGGCTCGGGCACTCGGGCGCGCGGGCACTCGGGCACTCGGACACTCGGCGGCTCGGGCACTCAGGGGGGTAGCATCGATGACTCATCTGGGCGCATGGGGGGGGTGCGGGATGGTCACGCGGTACGTCGTTTCGCCGCGCGGCGGTTGGCGCTCCCACCCCGACATCGCGTCGGCCCTGCGCGTCGCCGAGGCACGGCGGCGCCCGGCGGTGATCGAGATCGCGCCCGGCCACTACCAGGAGGCGCTGACCGTCCGGGGCGAGGTCGAGCTGGTCGCCGCCGACGGGCCCGGCACCGTCACGGTGGGCCTGCCGCGCGGCACCGTCCTCGACGCCCATGGATCGGTGCGGGTGAGCGGCCTCGTGCTGACCGGGCGCGACGCCGACGTCGTGAGCTGTCACACGGGCACGCTCACGCTCGCGCAGACCGAGATCCGGGCCCCGGGCGGCGTCGCCGTGCACGCTCGGCCGCACACCTCCGTGACCGTACGGGACAGCCGCGTCCTGCACGGCCGGGCGCTCTTCAGGGGGGCGGCGGGGCTCGTCGAGCGGTGCTCGTTCACGGACGCCGCCGACAACGCCGTCGCCGTGATCGAGGGCGCCCACGTCCTGGTCCGCGACAGCCGGATCGACGGCAGCCGGATTCACGGCGTACGGGTCAGCGATGCCCGCGCGGAGCTCAGCGGCTGCACCCTGACCGGCACCGAGAAGGCGGCGATCGTGGCCGACGCCCGGGCCGGGGTCACCGTGACCGACTGTCTGGTCACCGGCGTTCACGCGGAGGGGATCCTGTTCATCGAGCAGTCCCGGGGCACCGTGGCCGGCACGCGCGTCGTCGACGCGGAGCACGGCATCGCCGTGACGTCGGGCGCCGACCCCGTGGTCCGCGGCTGCGTGTTCGCCGACTGCCGCGACACCGGCATCAACGTCACGACGGCGGGCCGCGGCCGCTTCGAGAAGTGCGAGGTGCTCGACGCGCGGGTCGTCTCCGTCTTCTCGACCACCGGCGGCGCCCCCGAGGTCCACGGCCTCCGGATCGCGGGCGGCAATGTGGGCATCGCCGTCACCGACGGCGCCAGGGGCCGGTTCACCGGCATCCGGATCGCGGACCTGGCCACCACCGCGCTGCGGGTCTGGGACGGCTCCGGGGCCGTGTTCGAGGACGTCACCGCGGACCGCTGCCCAGCCGGCCTGGACACCAGGGGCGACGGCGGCACGACGGCGGAGGTCGTGGACGCGGCCTTCCGGGACTTCGGCCCGACCGCGGTGGTCGCCGGCGGGCAGAGCAGGATCACCCTCCGCCGGGTGGCCGCGGAGCGGGGGCCGGTGGGCTTCGCCGCGGCCGAGGAGGGCCGGCTGTTCCTGTACGACTGCACCGCCTCGGCGGTGAGCAGCAGCGGGGCCGGGGTGATCGGCCAGGCGAGACTCGTCGCGCGGAATCTCATTGTGACCGGTTCGGACGGGCTCGGCCTCTGCGGGCGGGATTCGGCCTATCTGGACGTCGCCCACAGCGAGTTCAGGGACTGCGCGGTCGCGGGGGCGGCCTTCGAGGGCACATGCAGCGGGACCTTCACGGACTGCTCCATCAGCGGGAGGGGCGAGAAGGCCGTGCGGCACAACGGCCGGGTCGACCTGATCGACCTGCGCACCTCGCTGCCGGTCGTCCGACAGACCGATGAGGTGCCCGAACCCGCACCCATGAACGTCTACAACTACCACGGCCCCGTGTTCAACCAGCCGGTCCACGGGTCCCAACTGGCCTGGAACAACCAGAACGTGGTGCAGCAGCAGACCCCGAAGGACGGATCCCGCCCATGAACGACCCGAAGAACGTCCACAACTACGACGGCCCCGTCTTCAACGCCGCCGTCTCCCACGCCCAGTTCGCCTGGAACAACGAGAGCGTCACCCAGAACCAGCAGAGCAACGACACCGTCGCCCCCGGCTACGAGAACCTCGCCGCGCTCGTCACCGAGCTGCTCCGCACGCTGCCCGGGGCCGGCCTGGCGGAGCGGGACCGGGAGGACGCCGAGTCGGCGGCCCAGGAGGTCCTCGCGGAGGTCACCCGCACCGACGCCGCGCCGGAGGAGAGCCGACTGCGCCGTGCGGTCGGCGCCCTCAGAGGCGCCCTCGCCCCGGTCGCGACCGGTGTCACGGCCGGTGCGGCCGCGGGGGCGCAGGAGTGGGCCCGGGCGGCCATCGAGGGGCTGACCGGGCTGGTCTGACCGGACCGATCGAACCGGGGCGGGGCCGAGCGGGGCGGGGCCGAGCGGGCCACGCCCGTCGCCGCCACCTCGTTCCCCTCCCCCTCGTCCCCCGCGCCCCTCGTCCCCTCCCCTCGCTCCCCTCGTTCACCCGTTCGGCACGGACCGTCAGCTGACGCCTGAAAACCCTCGCTGACCTGCGTCAACGCGGGAGATCCAGGCGACGCGCCGCACCGGACGGAGCAATTCTGATGGGACATCAGGAGGCGGGCCGTCCGGGCACGCATTTATCTCGGACCTACGGAAGCCCCTTTCCGAGAGACCGTACGTGCGCCCCGGAGGTCCCCCATGCGCCGCACCCCTGCCCGACTGCTCACCGGTACCGCGCTGACGTTCGCCGCCCTCGGCGTCTTCGCCACCGGTCCCGTGGCCTTCGCCAACGGTGACTGGAACAACAACGACGGCGACCACAACAACAGCGGCGAGCACAGCGGCGGCGGGGAGCACGGCGGCTCGGAGTCGCTGGAGATCTTCCCCTCCTCGGCCGAGCCGGGCACCTTGGTCACCGTCAACACCACCGCCTGCGGCGACCACGGCCACGGGATCGGCAAGACGGACGGGCTCGACGCGGGCGAGTTCCACCTGAACCCGAGCACCCACAAGGAGGTCGTGGTCGGCCAGTTCACGGTGCCGCACCACGCCCAGTCCGGGACGTACCCGATCAGCGTCCGCTGCGACAACGGGCGGTCGGCCCGCGGCGAGCTCTTCGTCAAGCACAAGAGCCCGAGCGGCCATGTGCAGACCGGTGTCGGGGGCAGCGTCGGCCCCGACACCGCCCAGGTCACGGCGGGCGCGGCGGTGCTGGCCGTGGCCGCCGTGGGCGGTACGTGGCTCCTGCGCCGCCGGGCGAGCGGCGCGCAGGACGGCTGACCGTACCGCCGACGTCCTGTCCCCGCCGCGCGCCAGCTGACGGCCCGGCGGGGGCAGGACCATCTCTCGGTAAGGCCCTCCGGAAGGACATGAGGTCGTGACCAACAGGAGCAAGGGCTGGGGCATAGCCGTCGCCGCCTGCGTGGGCCTGTGGATGATCCAGAACGGCTCCGGCCAGGTCACCCCGCCCGTGCCGTCCGCGGCGCAGGCCTTCGCCGCCGGGCCGAGCGTCCACACCGACGCCGCCGCCGACCCGCTCCCGCCGTCCGACCCGGTCCGGCTGCGGATCCCCGAGATCGACGTGGACGCGCCCCTGACGGGCCTCGGGCTCGGCGCGGACGGCGCGCTCGACGTGCCACCGGCCGCCGACCGCAATCTGGCCGGCTGGTACGAGGACGGCACCCGGCCCGGCGCCAAGGGCACCGCGATCGTCGCCGGCCATGTCGACAACGCGCAGGGCCCGGCCGTGTTCTACGCGCTGGGCGCGCTGAAGAAGGGCCACCGGATCGAGGTGGACCGGCGGGACGGCCGGACCGCCGTCTTCACGATCGACGCGGTCGAGGTCTACGACAAGAGCGCCTTCCCGGACGCCAAGGTGTACGGGGAGGCGGACCGGGCCGAGATCCGGGTGATCACCTGCGGCGGCGGCTTCTCGCGCAAGGCCGGCGGCTACCAGGGCAACGTGGTCGCCTTCGGCCACCTCATCGGCGTGAAGTGACCCGTCCGGTCAGGGCTTACGCCCACTGGTCGAAGGCGAGCTTCGCGACCAGCGAGAAGACGACCACGAGCAGCACCCCGCGCACGAACTCGGCGCCCTTCGCCAGCGCCATCCGGGCGCCGAGCGTCCCGCCTGCCAGGTTGAAGAGGGCCATGACGGCGGCGAGCTGCCACAGCACGTGCCCCTGGTAGGCGAACATCGCGAGCGCGCCCGCGTTGGTGCAGACGTTGACGATCTTCGAGGTGGCGGAGGCCGTCACCAGGTCCAGATGGAGCACGGCGGTCAGCGCGAGCACGAGGAAGGTGCCGGTGCCGGGTCCGAAGAGCCCGTCGTAGAAGCCGATGCCGCCGCCGACCACGACGATCGCCGTGACGATCCGGGCCCGGGTGAGCGCCGGCCGCTCCTCGCCCGCCGCCCGGGTGCCGAAGGACGGCCGGAACATGACGAAGCCGGCCACCCCCAGCAGGACCACCATGATCACCGGGCGGAGCACGGCGCTGCTGATCCCGGCCGCGAAGAAGGCACCGCCCATCGACCCGAGGAGCGCGGCGAGCCCGATCCGTACCGCCGTGCCCACCTTCACCGGCGCCTTGCGCAGGTAGGTGACGGCGGCACCTGAGGTGCCGACGATCGACACCGCCTTGTTGGTGCCGAGGATCTGCGCGGCGGGCAGGTGCGGCAGCCCGAGCAGCAGCGCGGGCAGCTGGAGCAGCCCGCCGCCCCCGACCACGGCGTCGATCCAGCCGGCGGCGAAGGCCGCGATGCAGAGCAGGACAAGAGTGGTCAGGGATATGTCAGGCATGGGCGTGAGCCTAGGAACGGAATAGGTGTGCCGTCCATCGATCGCCGGAGTCTTGAGCTACGTCAGAGGTATGCCGGAGGCATGTCGGCGGCATGTCGGCCGGAATCTCGGTCTGATGTCGGCCGGAATGTCGAAGGTCGAAGGTCGGGGCTGATCCCGTCCTCCGGCGCCTCACAGCGGTCCGGCCGTGACGTGAGATCAGCGTTCCGTACGGGAAACAGGCGGGATCCCGACGGGTAACACCCGCCCCGCACGCTTCCCGGCATGAGTACACGGATCGTGGTGGTCGGGGGCGGGACGGCGGGCGCCCGGCTCGCCCAGCGCCTGCCGGTCACGCTCCTCGGCGAGGAGCCGCACGTCCCCTACAACAGGGTGCTGCTCGCGGACGTCCTCGCCGGCCGGTACGGCCCCGAGGTCATCGCCCTGCCCGACCCGCGCGAGCCGGCCCGGCTCGGCGTCCGGGCCGTGCGCATCGACCGCGCGGCCCGCACGGTCGAGTGCGCGGACGGCTCGCGCGTCCCGTACGACCGCCTGGTCCTGGCCACCGGATCGGCCCCCGTCCTGCCCCCGCTGCGCGGCCTGCGCGGCGCCGAGCTCCCGTCCGGCGTGCTGCCCTTCCGCACCATGGACGACTGCCTGGCGCTGCGCGCGCTCGTACGGCCCGGGGTACGCGCGGTGGTCATCGGCGGCGGTCTGCTCGGCGTCTCGGCGGCGCGGGCCCTCGCGGCGCTCGGCGCGGAGGTCGTGCTCGCGCAGCAGGCGGAGCACCTGATGGAGCGCCAACTGGACGTCGCCTCCTCCGGTCTGCTGCGGGAGCACCTCACCGCCCTCAGCGTCGAGGTCCACACCGAGTGCCGCGTCACCGGCCTCCGCGAGGAGGACGGCGCCGTCACCGCGGTCGAACTCGCCGACGGCTTCGTCCTCGACACGCGGATCGTGGTCCTGGCGTGCGGAGTGCGACCCCGCGTGGCCCTGGCCCGCGAGGCGGGGCTCGACGTCCGGACGGGCGTCGTCGTCGACGACGAACTGCGCACCTCGGACCCGTACATCCACGCGATCGGCGACTGCGCGGAACACGACGGCCGCGTCTACGGCCTGGCGGGCCCGGCCCTGGACCAGGCGGACGTCCTGGCGGAGGTCCTCCTCGGCGACGCACCCCGCTACACCGGCACCCGCGTCCTCACGCGTCTCACCCTCGGCGGCGCCGAGGCGCTCGACCTCGCCGCCTTCGGCGAGACCACGCCCGCCCCCGGCGACCACGTCGTCCAGCTCACCGACGCCACCCGGCGCGCCTACCGCAAGGTCGTCGTCCGCGGCGACCGGCTCGTCGGCGGCGTGCTGCTCGGCGACCTCGGCGCGGTCGGGACGCTCGCCCGGGCCTGGGAGGGCGACGAGGCCCTGTCCGACGCCCCGCTGCTTCACCTGCTCACCCACGACGGAGGCTCCTGAGATGACGACCCCGTACACCCCCACCATCGTGCTCGTCGGCCACGGCATGGTCGGCCAGCGGTTCCTGGAGGCGCTCGCGGACCGGGGCGTCACCGCGCGGGCGCGGGTCGTGGTGCTCTGCGAGGAGCCCCGGCCGGCCTACGACCGCGTGCAGCTGACCTCGTACTTCTCCGGGAAGACGCCCGACGACCTGTCCTTGGTCGAGGCCGGCTTCATGGAGCGGCACGGCATCGAGCTGCACACCGACGACCCGGCGGTCGCCGTCGACCGCGAGGCGCGGACGGTCACCGCCCGCTCCGGCCGGGTCCTCGCCTACGACACGCTCGTGCTCGCCACCGGCTCGTACCCGTTCGTGCCGCCCGTGCCCGGCAAGGACGCCCGCGGCTGCTTCGTCTACCGCACGATCGAGGACCTGCTCGCGATCGAGGAGTACGCGAAGGGCCGCACGACCGGCGCGGTGGTCGGCGGCGGGCTGCTCGGCCTGGAGGCGGCCGGCGCGCTCAAGGGCCTCGGGCTCGACACGCACATCGTGGAGTTCGCGCCGCGCCTCATGCCGGTGCAGGTCGACGAGGGCGGCGGCGCGGCCCTGCTGCGCACCATCGAGCAGATGGGCCTGACCGTCCACACCGGGACCGGCACGCAGGAGATCGTGACCGAGGACGGCGCGGTCACGGCGATGCGCCTGTCGGACGGCTCCGAACTGGCCACGGAGATGGTGGTGTTCTCGGCGGGCGTGCGCCCCCGCGACCAGCTGGCCCGCGACTGCGGGCTGACGGTCGGCGAGCGCGGCGGCATCGCCGTGGACGAGCTGTGCCGGACGTCGGACCCGGCCGTGTTCGCGATCGGCGAGTGCGCGCTGGCCTCGGACGGCCGGGTGTACGGCCTGGTGGCGCCCGGTTACGAGATGGCGCAGACGGCGGCCGCGGCGATCGCCGAGGAGAACCCGAAGGGCTTCACGGGCGCCGACCTGTCGACGAAGCTGAAGCTGCTCGGCGTGGACGTGGCCTCCTTCGGCGACGCGCACGGCACGGCCGAGGGCAGCCTGGACGTGGTCTACTCCGACTCGCGCTCGGGCGTCTACAAGAAGCTGGTGGTCGACGGTGACGGCGTGCTGCTCGGCGGTGTGCTGGTCGGCGACGCCGAGTCGTACGGTCTGCTGCGCCCGCTCACCGGCAGCAAGCCGCCCGTCTCGCCGGAGCAGCTGGTGCTGCCGGCGGGCGTGGGCGCGCCGGTCGCGCTCGGCCCGTCCGCGCTGCCGGACGACGCCGTGATCTGCTCCTGCCACAACGTGACCAAGCACGACATCACCCGGTGCAGCACGCTGCCCGAGGTGAAGAAGTGCACCAAGGCCGGTACGGGCTGCGGCAGTTGCGTGAAGGTGATCGAGAAGCTGCTGCCGGCGGCGACCGGCAAAGGGCTCTGCGACTGCTTCTCGTACACCCGCAGCGAGCTCTACGAGATCGCTCGCACGCTCCGTGTGACGTCGTTCGCCGCGCTGCTCGACTCGCACGGGCGGGAGGAGGCGCGGGGCGGCGAGGGCTGCGAGGTCTGCAAGCCGACCGTCGGCTCGATCCTGGCGTCCCTCGCGCCGACGATCGGGGTGGGCGGTTACATCCTCGACGGCGAGCAGGCGGCGCTCCAGGACACCAACGACCACCACCTGGCCAACCTCCAGCGCAACGGCTCCTACTCGGTGGTGCCGCGGATCCCGGGCGGCGAGATCACCCCGGAGAAGCTGATCGTGATCGGCGAGGTGGCCCGCGACTTCGGGCTCTACACGAAGATCACCGGCGGCCAGCGGATCGACCTGTTCGGCGCCCGGGTGGACCAGCTGCCGTCGATCTGGACGCGGCTCGTCGACGCGGGCTTCGAGTCGGGGCACGCCTACGGCAAGGCGCTGCGCACGGTGAAGTCCTGCGTGGGGCAGACCTGGTGCCGCTACGGCGTGCAGGACTCGGTGAAGATGGCGATCGGGCTCGAACTGCGCTACCGCGGCCTGCGCGCCCCGCACAAGCTGAAGTCCGCGGTCTCGGGCTGCGCCCGGGAGTGCGCCGAGGCCCAGTCGAAGGACTTCGGGGTCATCGCCACGGCGAACGGCTGGAACCTGTACGTGGGCGGCAACGGCGGCGCGACCCCGCGCCACGCGGACCTGCTCGCCCAGGACCTCTCGGACGCCGAACTGGTCCGGCTCATCGACCGGTTCCTGATGTTCTACATCCGCACCGCGGACCGCCTGGAGCGCACCTCGGTGTGGCTGGAGCGCCTGGAGGGCGGCCTCGACCACCTGCGGGACGTGGTCGTGCACGACTCGCTCGGGCTGTGCGACGAGCTGGAGGCGCTGATGGCGGCGCACGTCGCGGGTTACCAGGACGAGTGGGCCCAGACCCTGGACGACCCGGACCGGCTGCGCCGGTTCGTGTCCTTCGTCAACGCGCCGGAGACGCCGGACCCGTCGGTGCGGTTCGTGCCGGAGCGCGACCAGATCAAGCCGGACCTGACGGTCCTCACCATCGGCACGCGAGAAGGGGCGATGGCCTGATGATGCTCGAACTCTCCCCCACCGACGAGGCATGGCTCACGGTCTGCGAGGAGGCGCGGCTCACCCCGGGCCGGGGCGTGACGGCACTGCTCCCGGACGGCCGGCAGGCCGCGGTCTTCAAGGACCGGTCGGGACGGACGTACGCGATCGACAACCGTGACCCGTTCACGGGCGCGCAGGTGCTCGCGCGGGGGCTGGTCGGCTCGGTGGGCGGGCGCCCGTTCGTGGCCTCGCCGCTCCTGAAGCAGCGCTTCGACCTGGAGACGGGCCGGTGCCTGGACGACGACGAGGTGACGGTGGCGATCTATCCCGTGCGCCTGTCTGCGGAAGTTTCTTGACCGATCGTTCTGGATAGGCGTACGGTCATCTCGTGGCCAGGACCAAGGAATTCGATCCCGACGCCGCGCTCCAGGCAGCCCTTGAGCTGTTCTGGGCGCGCGGCTACGAGGCGACGACCATGTCGGACCTCGTCGAGCGTCTCGGCATCGGCCGCGCCAGCATCTACGCGACCTTCGGCAGCAAGCACGAGCTGTACGTGCGGGCGCTGGACCGCTACCGCGAGACCCACGACCCGCAGCTCATGGCCGAGCTGTCCGCGCCGGGCCCCGCGCTGCCGGCGGTCCGCGCCCTCGTCCGCCGCTTCGCCGCCGAGGCCGCGACGGAGGAGGTACGCCTGAACGGCTGCTTCGTCACCAACTCGGCGGCCGAACTGGGGCCGCACGACCGGACGGTGGCCCGCCGGGTGGAGCTCAGCTGGGAGCAGATCGAGACCCTGCTGCACGCCGCGCTCGTCCGTGCCCGCGCCCAGGGCGAGCTGCCGGAGGGCCGTGATCCGCGCGCCCTCGCCCGGATGCTGCTCGTCCTGATGCAGGGGCTCCGGGTGGTCGGCAAGGCGTCGAGCGACCCGGGGCGGGTGCGGGACGCGGCGGAGCAGGCGCTGGCCCTGCTGGACTGACGGACCCGGAAAGAAGGGGTGCCTTCGGGCGCCCTTTTCTTCGGCCTTCATATTGGAACGTACGGTCAAAATACAGGGGGAGACATGACCGCCACCACCATCACCGCGACCAGAACCACGCCGACGCCCGCCGCCGGCTTCGCGCTCCTCGGCGCCGTGCAGATGACGCTGATCTTCACGCTCGCCTCGCTCGCCGTGCCGCTTCCCCGGATCGGCAGCGAACTCGGACTGGACCGGGCCGAGCTCATCCTGCTCAGCGCCGCCTACGGGCTCACCTTCGCCGGACTGCTGCTCTTCGGTGGCCGGCTCGCCGACCGCCACGGCGGCCGCCGGGCCCTCACCGCCGGACTCCTCGTCTTCGGCGCCGCCTCCGCGCTCGCCCCGCTCACCAGCGGCTACGGCACGCTGCTCGCCGCCCGGTTCGGCCAGGGCCTCGGCGCCGCGCTCGTCGCGCCCGCCGCGATGGCCGTGCTGCGCGCGCTCTACCCGGCGCCCGCCGCGTACGGCCGGGCCATGGCCACCTGGGGCGGACTCTCGGTCCTCGGCGCGACCGCGGGCAATCTGCTGTCCGGGGTGATCTCGGCCGTCGCCTCCTGGCGCTGGAGCTTCGCCGTCCCGGTCGCCGTCGCGGCCGCCGCCCTCGTCCTCGGCCCGCGCCTGCTGCCGCCCACCGCCGGCGGAGGACCGCGGCGCGGCCTGGACCTGCCCGGGGCGCTGCTCGCCACCGCCGGGATCACCCTGGCCAGTTACGGACTCGTGCTGACCGACGCCCGCGCCTGGACCTCCGCCGCCGTCCTGGTCCCGCTGCTCACCGGAATCGTCCTGCTCGCCGGCTTCGCACTCGTCGAACGGCGCGCCGCCGACCCGCTCCTGCCGCCCGCGTTCCTGCGCGACCGGCGCCGCGGCATCGGGCTCGCCGCCGTCTCGCTCACCGCCTCGGGCACCGCCGGTGTCTTCGTCCTCCTCTCGCTCGGCCTCCAGCGCGGCCGCGGCTGGTCCGCGCTGCTCACCTCGGGCGCCTTCGTGCCCTTCGCCGTCGCCCTGCTCGTCGCGGGCCGCGCCGCCGGGCCGCTGATCGGGCGGTACGGGGCGGGGCGCGCCACCGCCGCCGGGCCCGCCGCCGCGGCCGTGGGCCTCGCGCTGCTCGCGGCGACCGGCCTCGACCCGGCCGTGCCCTACGCGTACGGGCTGCTGCCCGGCCTGCTGCTGCTCGCGGCCGGCGGCGCCGTCGCCTTCGCCGGAGCCGGCGTCCTCGCCACCGACGGGGTGCCGCCGGAGCGGGCCGGCCTCGCGGGCGGGGTCCTCAACACCGCGATGGAGCTGGGCCCCACCGTCGTCTTCGCCGCCGTGCTGACCCTCGGCTCGGACGCGGCGTCGCTCGCGGCGACCGCGCTCGCCCTGGGCGTGCTGGCCGCCCTGTCCTCCCGTACCGACTGACGTCCCGACCCGTCCCGGCACCGTCCCGATCCTCGACAGGAGAACCCTCATGACCTCGCGTTTCACCGACCGCACCGTCCTCGTCACCGGCGGCGGCACCGGTCTCGGCCGGGCCATCGCCCGCGCCGCCGCCGCCGAGGGCGCCCGGGTCGCCGTCGCCGGCCGCAGCGCCGCCACCCTCGACGAGACGGTGGCGCTGATCGCGGCGGCGGGCGGCACCGCCCGCGCGTTCACCGCCGACGTGACCGTCGCCGCCGACATGCACCGGCTGGTACGGGACACGGTGGCGGCCTTCGGCGGGCTCGACGTGGCCGTGAACAACGCCGGGGTGTTCCGCGGCGGCGGCCACAGCGCGGCCGACCTCCCCCTCGACGACTGGCACACCCTGCTCGACGTCAACGTCACCGGCGTGCTGCACGCGCTCCAGGCGGAGATCGGCCACATGCGCGGCCACGGCGGCGGCGCCATCGTCAACATCGCGTCCAACCTGGGCCCGCACGTCCGGATCCCCGGCGTCTTCGGCTACCAGGTCTCCAAGGCGGCCGTCTCCGCGCTCACCCGCGCCGCGGCCCGCGACCACGTCGGCGACGGCATCCGCATCAACGCGGTCAGCCCGGGCGCGTCCGAGTCCTCGATGTCGCTGCGGCCGGGCGAGACGGAGGCCGAGCGCGAGGTCCGGATGAAGGCGGAGTCACCGCTCGGCCGGATCTCCTCGGCCGAGGAGGTCGCGGCGGCGGTGCTCTACCTCGCCTCCGACGCGGCGGGCTCCGCCGTCGGCACGGACCTGGTGATCGACGGCGGCGTCTCCGCCTGACGCGCGAGCCGGGACCTCAGCCCTGACCGCCCTGGACGGCCGCAGGGTCCATCCAGAAGACCTCCCAGTGGTGGCCGTCCAGGTCGGCGAACGAGCGCCCGTACATGAAGCCCATGTCCATCGGCTCCTTCGCCGGGCTGCCACCGGCCGCCAGGGCCCGGTCCGCGAGCTCGTCGGTCTTCTCGCGGCTCTCGGCGCTCAGCGTGACGAGGACCTCGGTGGACTTGGTCGCGTCGGAGATCTCCTTGCCCGGCGCGGTGAAGGTCCGGAACTTCTCCTCGGTGAGGAGCATCACGAAGATCGTGTCGCTGACGACCACACATGCGGCGGTCTCGTCGGTGAACTGCGGGTTGATCGAGAAGCCGAGCTTCTCGTAGAAGGACTTGCTGGCATCCAGGTCCTTCACCGGCAGGTTCACGAAGATCATCTGCGGGGCCATGGTGTGCTCTCTCTTCCGTCGTGCGGTGTCGCTGCCGCTTTCGCGAGCGCTTTCGAGAGTTAAGACGGACGGCGCGGCGAGAACTCATCGCCGCGCCGGGAAGAAGTTCAGATCGTGTTGCCGGAGACCGTGGTGCCGGCCCCCAGGTCGGAGACCGCCGCCGTGCCGGCGCCCCGGCCGCTCAGGTCGTTGCCGACGACCCAGACGCCCGTGCAGGTGGAGGTCACGGCGACGGCCGCGGCCGCGGTGCCGGAGACGGTGGTGACCGAACCGATCGTGTTGCCCTGGCAGATCGTGTCGGCGGCGCCCGTGATCCGGATGCCGTACGTGGTGGCGCCGGTGACCCGGTTGCCGCGTATCGTGCCGGCGCCGGCCGCCGCGTGGACGCCGTAGTTGGTGGCGCCGGTGACGGTGTTCCCGGCGACGACGGCGCCCGTCACGTTCGTGTCCAGGCCGATGCCGTCGCCCTGGACATCCGTGACGGTGTTGTGGGTGACGACCGCGTTCGGGCACTCCTGGACGTGGATGCCCTGGGCGTTGCCGGTGTCCGTGAGGCGCACGGTGCCGGTGACGGTGTTGCGGGTGACGGTGACGCCGTCGGTCCGTGAGACGTAGATCGCGGCCTCTCCCTTGACCGACTCGACCGTGTTGCCGCTGATCGTGAGGTCGCTGTGCCGGGCGCCGTAGGTGACGGGCACGGTGTTGAACTTGGGGACGCTGACCGTGATGCCGCCGCTGCCGTCGATGTCGCGGACGGTGTTGCCGGAGACGGTGATGCCACTGAGCGCGTTGCCCTGCGGCGAGTTGAGGTAGACGCCGTGCAGGGCGACGCCGTCGATGGTGTTGTCGGCGACGACCGAGTCCTGCCAGTCGGCGACGTGCACGCCGTACGCGCCGCTCTTCTCGACGATGTTGCCGACGACGCGGATCCGGCGGTGGCTCTTGCCCTTGGCGCCCCAGTGGTCGCCGCACAGCGCGCCGAACGGCCCGGTCGTGGTGCCCGCCTTCAGCGTGCAGCCGGTGATGAGGATGTCCTCGCAGGTGGTGAGGTCGTAGGCCGGGGCGGGCAGGTTGCCCTCGGTGGCGCAGGTGATCTGGACGGCCTCCTTCGTCGTCAGGCTCGCGCCGTCGCCGGGGTGGTGGCCGTCGAAGACGCAGTTCACGACGGCCCCGTTGCGGACCGCGTTGAGCTCGATCGCGTGCGCGGAGGGCGTGTCGAGGATCGTGCAGTCCTTCACCAGGACGCCGTCGCAGTGCGCGAAGCCCATGGCGTCGCTCTGGTTGGTGTACTGGCCGCCGCGCATGTCCCAGGTGCCGCCGAGGACGGCGACGGAGCCCGCGCCCTCGTAGCCGTACACCTGCGTGACGGAGTCGAAGTTCTTCAGCAGGGCGCCGCTGTTCTTGAGGCGGAAGACCGTGGCGCCGTACGCGATCACGGTCGTCCCCGCTCCGAGCACCAGGCTGATCCCGATCGGGTACGTGCCCGGTGGGATCAGCAGCGTCGCGCCGCCCGGCACCGCCTTCACCGCGGCGAGTGCCGCCTGGAAGGCCGCCGAGTCGTCGGTGGTCCCGTCGCCCTTGGCGCCGTACGGGGCGGCGGTGACGTCCACGACCACCCCGCTGCCGGTGGCGGCGGCCGCCGGTGCGGCGCCGCCGCCCCAGGCCGCGGCGCCCACGAATCCGCCCATGGCCAGCATCAACGCGCGCCGTTCCATGCCCCGTCCCCCTCATGTCATGTCGGTATCAAGGGGAGGAGCGTACGTCAGTCGTCGATCTTCCAGCGGTAAACGGTCTGGGTGGTGCTCTCGTACGTGAGCCAGGTGCCGTCGCCGAGCGGCCGGACCAGGCTGTCGACAGGGCCCGTGGCGTACCTGACCCGTCCGCGTATCTCCAGGGTGCGGGCGTCCAGGAGCCAGGTGCCGTACTTCTCGGGGTCCTCCGCGTATTCGACTCCGGTGGTCGCGAGGACGGTGTCGGCGTCGAGGAAGCCGCAGGACCAGTCCCACGGGGACGGGTCTTCCTCACCGGCTTCCTCGCCGGCTTCCTCCGGCGCCTCCGCCTCGGCCAGGAGCGTGCCGTCGAGGGCGTGCAGCTGCAGGTCGTTGCCGTAGTGCTCGATCGTCAGGAAGCCCGGGTGAGCCGGGTGGACGTCCATCAGGATGCGGTCGACCCCCTCGTTCAGCCCGTCGTGGACCGTCAGCCGCTCGCCGTCCCAGCGGCCCCAGTAGACGAGGACACCGTCCTGCCCCATCCCGATGCCGAGACCCATGTGGACGCCGTCGGGGTGCGACAGGTGGTTCGAGCCGGCGGCGGCGCTGTCCAGCGGCAGCCGGGCCAGCTCGCGGCCGTCGGCGGCGTCCAGGACGACCCAGCACTCCGTCCACTCGTCGCCTTCGGCCCCGCCCGTCTCGACGACATGGGCCCAGACGGTCCGACCGTCGTCGGAGACCCGGCAGGAGCCGGACTCCAGACCCTGGCAGAGCTGCTGCTCGTCGCCGGTGTGCGCATGACCGAGCACCGGGCCCCAGCAACCGTGGCCGTACTCCCACAGCGTCGTGCCGTCCGCCCGCACGGCCCGCACCGCGCGCTGCCCGGAGAACACCGCGAAGGTGCCGTCCGGGCTCACCGAATGGACTCCCCGGTCCCAGCCGGGCCACGGCAGCGGGAACACCGAGACCGGGGCCCGCTCCCCCGCCAGGAGCGCGTCGAGGTCGTGGACCTCGAGCTCGGCGCCGTGCGTGAGCAGTGCTCGGCGTGCCCCGGCCGCCCGGTACTCGAAGGCGAAGCCGCCGACGAGCGCGGAGCCGCCCGGGAGCGGGAGCGCGTCGATCACCTGTGCGTCGAAGTCCATGCCCCGAAGTTAGCGCGCCCCACTGACAGCGCCCCGTCCCTCCCCCGTCGCCCGCCGGCTACGCGCGTAGCACTGCCCGTCCAGGCCGTGGCTCGATCCGCCGAGCAGCGCCGCGCCCAGCGGGGTCAGCGTGTGCAGCACCGCGTTGCCGTACCGGAGCGTGGCCAC
The DNA here is from genome assembly GCF_053601115.1 of Streptomyces sp. NPDC004788. Taxonomy (NCBI): domain Bacteria; kingdom Bacillati; phylum Actinomycetota; class Actinomycetes; order Kitasatosporales; family Streptomycetaceae; genus Streptomyces; species Streptomyces sp. NPDC004788. Next base: position 27,459 of record NZ_JBSGBF010000039.1, on the reverse strand, counting down.
CAGGCCGGCCTCGCGCAGCACTCCGGCGTGCTGGCTCGCGGAGGCGAGCGAGACGCCCGCCCGGCGGGCCAGTTCGCTCGTCGTGCCGCCGTCGCCGATCGCGCTGAGCACGGCGGAGCGGGTGTGGCCGACGAGCTTGGCGAGCGAGGGCAGGCCGGGCGCGCGCACGGTCGGCGGTTCGCAGTGCGTGACCGGGTAGACCAGGACCGGCGGCAGGCCGGGGTCGCGCAGCACGACCGGGGTGCCGCGGCAGAAGAACGAGGGCTGGAGCAGCAGTCCGCGTCCGTCGAGGTGGACGTCCCGGTCGACGGGGTAGTCGGCCTCCAGGACGGGGCTGCGCCAGCGGAGCATCGGCGGCAGGGAGGCGAGGAGTTCGTCGGCTCCGCCGTCGAGCAGGGCCCGGCCGCGCCGGGCCCGGTCGGCCTCGAAGCGGGCCTGGACGTGCGTCCAGTACGGCTCCACGGCGGCCCGGTGGTAGCCGCGCAGGGCGTCGAGCATCCGGCCGAACGCGGCGGTGCCGCCGTCGGCGAGGGCGCGCAGCGCGGACGGCACGGCGGGGCGGCCGGCGCGGGAGGCGCCGATCAGGGCCAGTTCGGTGTGCAGCCTTACCGGGGGCGTGGCGCGGATCGCGTCAAGGCCCTCGTCGAGCCCGAGCACGCCCTCGGGCGGGGTGAGGAAGTCCGGGAAGTAGCCGCGACCCGGGACGAGCGCGGCGAGCACCCGGGTCTCGGCGCCGACCCGGGTCCGGGCCTCGGCCCGCCAGTCGCCGTAGACGACCGAGCCGCGCCGGTCCCTTAAACGGTGAAAACTGAGAATCGTTTCCCACAGAACGTCCGGCCGGGCGGCCATCCGGACGCCCGCCAAGTCGTTTCCGGTGAAATGAATCCGCAGCATGGAACCCCCACCTGTGCACTCGCAACCACCCCCGACGACGAGTATGCACAGCATCACTGCACGTTACCAGGGTGTTTCAGCCACACTTGAAAAGCCTCGCGGCGAACGGCCGGAAACCGAAAAGCTGTGGCCGTCGGACGGGAAACCTTCAGGACCGAGGTGACGCGACGAAGACCGTGGGGGGCTTTGCCGTGTCCGGCGGCGGTCGGCGAGGTTGCGGCTCACCCGCCCGACACAGTTAAAGGGCGTGGCCTCCGGGTGGGGATCCGGGGGCCGCGCCCGTCTCATTCTTTGCGAATGTTCAACGACGAATAATTCAATGCACCACTGGCACATGCAGTTGAACAAGAACTCACATTTCCCCAACGATCATGCAACGACCCGCACCGGGATCGCCGGGACGAAATACGACGGGGCGGACACCTCCGCACAAGGTGTCCGCCCCGTCTCTATGGGAAACCGGAGCCGCCGCCCATCGGTTCTGAGGGTCGGGGACGAACGGCGGCTCCGGTGGTCTTCGGGCCGATGACGGCCCGGCGGCGTCAGCGGCTGTCGCTGCCCTTCGCCTCGGCCGCCGCGCGACCGGCCTCCAGGCGCGCCACCGGGATCCGGAACGGCGAGCAGGAGACGTAGTCGAGGCCGACCTCGTGGAAGAAGTGCACCGACTCCGGGTCGCCGCCGTGCTCGCCGCAGACGCCGAGCTTGATGTCCGGGCGGGTGGCGCGGCCGGCCTCGACGGCCTGGCGGACCAGGGAGCCGACGCCGTCCTTGTCGATGGTCTCGAAGGGGCTGACGCCGAAGATGCCCTTCTCCAGGTAGGCCGTGAAGAAGCTGGCCTCCACGTCGTCGCGGGAGAAGCCCCAGACCGTCTGGGTGAGGTCGTTGGTGCCGAAGGAGAAGAACTCGGCGGCCTCGGCGATCTGACCGGCGGTCACGGCGGCGCGCGGCAGCTCGATCATGGTGCCGAGCGCGAGCTTCAGCTCGACGCCGGTCTGCGCCTGGACCTCGGCGATGACGGCCTCGGCCTCCTCGCGCACCAGCTCCAGCTCCTGGACGGTGCCGACGAGCGGGATCATGATCTCGACGCGCGGATCGCCCTTGGCGTCGATGCGCTGGGCGGCGGCCTCGGCGATGGCGCGGACCTGCATGGTGAACAGGCCGGGGATGACCAGGCCGAGGCGGACACCGCGCAGACCCAGCATCGGGTTCTGCTCGTGCAGCCGGTGCACGGCCTGGAGCAGGCGCAGGTCGTTCTCGTGCGGCTCCTTGCGGGCCTCGGCGAGGGCGACGCGCACCGACAGCTCGGTGATGTCGGGCAGGAACTCGTGCAGCGGCGGGTCGAGCAGGCGCACGGTGACCGGCAGGCCGTCCATCGCCTCGAAGAGCTCGACGAAGTCCTGCTTCTGCAGCGGGAGCAGCGCCTTCAGCGACTCCTCGCGCTCCTCGTCGGTGTCGGCGAGGATGAGCCGCTCGACGTACTGGCGGCGCTCGCCGAGGAACATGTGCTCGGTGCGGCACAGGCCGATGCCCTGGGCGCCGAAGCGGCGGGCGCGGGAGGCGTCCTCGGCGTTGTCGGCGTTGGCGCGGACGCGCAGGCGGCGGACGCGGTCGGCGTAGGCCATGATCCGGTGCACGGCCTGGACCAGCTCGTCGGCGTCGTCGGCGCCGGCGTGCATGCGGCCCTCGAAGTACTCGACGACCGGGGACGGTACGACGGGTACCTCACCGACGTACACCTTGCCGGTGGAGCCGTCGATGGAGACGACGTCGCCCTCCTCGATGACCACGCCGGCGGCGGTGGTCATGCGGCGGCGCTTGGTGTCGACCTCCAGCTCCTCGGCGCCGCAGACGCAGGTCTTGCCCATGCCGCGGGCGACGACGGCGGCGTGCGAGGTCTTGCCGCCGCGGGAGGTGAGGATGCCCTCGGCGGCGATCATGCCGTCCAGGTCGTCCGGGTTGGTCTCACGGCGGATGAGGATGACCTTCTCGCCGGAGCGGGACCACTTGACGGCCGTGTAGGAGTCGAAGACGGCCTTGCCGACGGCGGCGCCCGGGGAGGCGGCGATGCCGCGGCCGATCTGCTCGACCTTGGCGTTCTCGTCGAACTTGGGGAACATCAGCTGGGCGAGCTGGGCGCCGTTGACGCGCTGCAGCGCCTCGGCCTCGTCGATGAGGCCCTGGTCCACGAGCTGGGTGGCGATGCGGAAGGCGGCACCGGCGGTGCGCTTGCCGACGCGGGTCTGCAGCATCCACAGCTGGCCGCGCTCGATGGTGAACTCGATGTCGCAGAGATCCTTGTAGTGGGTCTCCAGCGTCGACATGATCTCCATGAGCTGGTCGTACGACTTCTTGTCGATCGACTCCAGCTCGGCGAGCGGCACGGTGTTGCGGATGCCGGCGACGACGTCCTCGCCCTGCGCGTTCTGCAGGTAGTCGCCGTAGACGCCCTGGTGGCCGGAGGCGGGGTCGCGGGTGAAGGCGACACCGGTGCCGGAGTCCGGGCCGAGGTTGCCGAAGACCATCGAGCAGACGTTGACGGCGGTGCCGAGGTCGCCCGGGATGCGCTCCTGGCGGCGGTACAGCTTGGCGCGGTCGGTGTTCCAGGAGTTGAAGACGGCCTCGATGGCGAGGTCCATCTGCTCGCGGGGGTCCTGCGGGAAGTCGCGGCCGGTCGCGCTCTTGACGATCTTCTTGAACTGCTTGACGACCTTCTTCAGGTCGGCGGCGTCCAGGTCGGTGTCGCTGGTGACCTTCTTGGCGGCCTTGGCCTCGTCGAGGGCCTCCTCGAAGAGCTCGCCGTCGACGCCGAGGACGGTCTTGCCGAACATCTGGATCAGGCGGCGGTACGAGTCCCACGCGAAGCGCGGGTTGTCGGCCTGGGCGGCGAGGCCCTCGACGGAGGTGTCGGAGAGGCCGATGTTCAGGACGGTGTCCATCATGCCGGGCATCGAGAACTTGGCGCCGGAGCGGACCGAGACGAGCAGCGGGTCGTCGGCCTGGCCGAGCTTCTTGCCCATCTGCTGCTCGAGCGCGTCGAGGTGCGCGGTGACCTCGTCGCGGAGCGCGGCCGGCTCGGAGCCGGATTCGAGGTAGACCTTGCACGCCTCGGTCGTGATCGTGAAGCCGGGGGGCACCGGCAGGCCGAGGTTGGTCATCTCGGCGAGGTTGGCGCCCTTGCCACCGAGCAGGTCCTTCAGGTCCTTGTTGCCCTCGGTGAAGTCGTAGACGAACTTCTGATCATTGATTTCCGACACGGGTCACGACTCCTCGACGACTCGGTTGGCTGCCCTGACGCCGAGGAACATACCCAGATCGAAGGCGTCTGGGGAGGTACGCCTAGCGGTCACCCGGTCTTAACCACCCGTCCGCCAGCACATCGAAAGTAACTGACCAGTAGCTTCCGCTTTCAGGGCCCGAAGCTCATTTGACTCAATGCAGGGCTCCAGCGCTCACATGAGCGCCGAATGGAGCAGTTGCGTTCAACTCTTGAACGCAAAAAGGGTGGCACCCAGTGCCACCCTTCAAGCGCGAGAGGGGTTTGTAACCTGCTCATCTGAGCGCTACCCCTATCAGGGGTGGCGAGGATCACTCGCCGAAAACGCCCGTGAGAGACCCCGATCTCACCCCCCGGACGTGTCCAGCTCGGCGTCCTCGCTCACTCCGGCGCAGTCGTACGGGTCCTTCAGCCAGCCGTCCGGCAGGACAACCCGGTTGTTTCCGGACGTACGACCCCGGGGGCCGTCCGCGCCGACCGGCCACGGCTGGTCCAGGTCGAGCTCGCTCAACTGAGCGCGCAGTTCGTCCAGGGAGGAGGTGACGGCGAGGCTCTTGCGCATCTCCGAACCCACCGAGAAGCCCTTCAGGTACCAGGCCACGTGCTTGCGGAAGTCGATGACACCGCGGGCCTCGTCCCCCAGCCACTCGCCAAGAAGTCGAGCGTGCCGCACCATCGCGTCGGCGACCTCGCGCAGCCCCGGCTGCGCGTAGCCGCCCGTGCCCTCGAAGCCCGCCACCAGGTCGCCGAAGAGCCAGGGCCGGCCCAGGCAGCCGCGGCCCACGACGACGCCGTCGCAGCCGGTCTCGCGCATCATCCGCAGCGCGTCGTCCGCCGACCAGATGTCGCCGTTGCCCAGCACCGGGATCTCCGGCACGTGCTCCTTCAGCCGCGCGATGGCGTCCCAGTCGGCCGTGCCGCCATAGTGCTGGGCGGTGGTCCGGCCGTGCAGGGCGATCGCGGTGACGCCCTCCTCCACGGCGATCCGGCCCGCGTCCAGATACGTGATGTGGTCGTCGTCGATGCCCTTGCGCATCTTCATCGTGACCGGCAGGTCGCCCGCGTTCGCCACGGCCTCGTTGAGGATCGCCCGCAGCAGCGGCCGCTTGTACGGCAGCGCCGAGCCGCCGCCCTTGCGGGTCACCTTCGGCACCGGGCAGCCGAAGTTCAGGTCGATGTGGTCGGCCAGGTCCTCGTCGACGATCATCCGCACCGCCTTGCCGACGGTCACCGGGTCCACGCCGTACAGCTGGATCGAGCGCGGCTGCTCGGACGCGTCGAAGCGGATGAGCTGCATCGTCTTCTCGTTGCGCTCGACCAGCGCCCGCGTGGTGATCATCTCGCTGACGAACAGCCCCTTGCCGCCGGAGTACTCACGGCAGAGGGTGCGGAAGGGGGCGTTGGTGATGCCGGCCATCGGCGCGAGCACCACCGGCGGCTGCACGATGTGCGGCCCGATGGCGAGAGGGGAGAACGCGGTCATTCGCCCATTGTCGCGCACCGCGCAACTCTTTAGACAGCCGTACTATCCGGCTATGCCAGAGCTCACGAAGCAGCTCACGAAGCAGCTCACGCCCGGCCGCCGACGGCTCGTCCTGGCGATCTGCTGCATGAGCCTGCTGATCGTGAGCCTGGACAACACCGCGCTGAACGTCGCGCTGCCCTCGATGCGGCGCGAGTTCGGCACCTCCGTCGCCGGCATGCAGTGGGTCATCGACGCCTACACCCTGGTCCTCGCCTCGCTCCTGATGCTCGCCGGCTCCACCGCCGACCGGATCGGCCGCCGCCGGGTCTTCTCCACGGGGCTCGTCGTCTTCGCCCTCGGCTCGCTGCTCTGCTCCCTCGCGCCGAGTCTGGAGACCCTGGTCGCCTTCCGGGCCGTGCAGGCCGTCGGCGGCTCCATGCTGAACCCGGTCGCCATGTCGATCATCACCAACGTCTTCACCGACCCGGCCGCCCGCGCCCGCGCCATCGGCGTCTGGGGCGGGGTGGTCGGCGTCTCCATGGCGGCGGGCCCGCTGGTCGGCGGCCTCCTGGTGGAGGCGGTCAGCTGGCGGGCGATCTTCTGGGTGAACCTGCCGGTGGCCCTGGTCGCCCTTGTCCTGACCCTGCGGTACGTCCCCGAGTCCCGCGCGCCGCGCCCCCGCCGCGCCGACCCGGTGGGCCAGCTCCTGGTGGCGGCGCTGCTCGGCTCGCTCACGTACGCGATCATCGAGTACAGCCTGCCGTTCACCGTCGTGGCGGCGATCGCCCTCGCGGGGATCCTGGTCTACGAGCCGAGGCGCGCGGAGCCGCTGATCGATCTGCGGTTCTTCCGCAGCGCGCCGTTCAGCGGGGCGACGGTGATCGCGATCAGCGCGTTCGCCGCGCTCGGCGGCTTCCTCTTCCTCAACACCCTCTACCTCCAGGACGTCCGGGGCCTGTCCGCCCTGCACGCGGGGCTCTTCATGCTGCCGATGGCCGCGATGACCTTCGTCTTCGCGCCGCTCTCCGGCCGCCTGGTCGGCGCGCGCGGCCCGCGGCCCTCGCTGCTGGTCGCCGGGACGGCGATGGCGGCCGGGGCGCTGCTCTTCGCCGCCTTCGAGGCGGAGACCAGCACGCCGCTGCTGTTCGTCGGGTACGTGGTGTTCGGCATCGGCTTCGGCCTGGTCAACGCCCCGATCACGAACACCGCCGTGTCCGGGATGCCCCGCGCCCAGGCGGGCGTGGCGGCGGCCGTGGCGTCGACCAGCCGGCAGATCGGCCAGACGCTGGGCGTCGCGGTGGCGGGCGCGGTGCTCTCGGCGGGCCTGGGCTCGGCCCCGTACGGGACGGGCTCGGCGCACCTCGACGGTTTCGTGGCGGCGAGCAGGCCGGCGTACTGGATCATCACCGGCTGCGGTCTGTGCGTGCTGGTCACCGGGGCGCTGACCAGCGGGCGGTGGGCGCGGCGCACGGCGGAGCGGACGGCCCGCAGGCTGGAGTCGGAGGGCGCGGATCAGGCGGCGGCGACGACCGCGTCCTCGGGCTGAGCGCCCGCCGGGCGGGCGCTCTCGGGCCGGGCGCTCTCGGGCCGCTCGGCTGCCGCCCGGTCGACCGCCGCCTCCTCCGCGAGGACGAGGGCCTGAAGGCGTTCGAGCCCCGCCCGGGACTCCGCGTCGAGCGGGACGTACGTGATGAGGCGGGAGCCGGCGGCCGGGCCCAGCCAGAGGTTGGTGTGCTCGACGTTCAGCAGCCCCACGTGGGCGTTGCGGACGACCTTGGCCCGGCCGCCCGAGTCGACGACGTCGTGCCGGGCCCAGATCTCGCGGAACTCCGGCGAGGCGTCCTGGAGTCGCCTGAGCAGCGCCTTCCAGGCGGGTTCGGCGAGGTGCTCGGCCATGGCGGCGCGGAACTTGCCGGCGATGGCGCGCTGCACCTCCGGCAGCTCGGCGGCCGCGGCGGCGCGGAAGTCGTCGTTCGTGAAGGCCAGCCAGAGGGTGTTGCGGTCCTCGCGGGGCAGCTTCTCCAGGTCGCAGTAGAGCCGCCCGAAGGTGCGGTTGTAGGCGAGGTACTCGTAGCGGCCGTTCTGGACGCAGGCGGGGATCGGCTCCAGCTGGGTGAGCAGGGCGCGCAGAGCGGGCGTGACGGTCGGACAGGCGGCCTCGGGGTGCGGATCGGCCTGTCCGGCGAGGGCGAAGAGGTGGGTGCGCTCGGTCGGGTCGAGCTGGAGCGCGTCGGCGAGGGCGTCCAGGACCTGCGGGGAGACCTGGATGGGCCGGGCCTGCTCCAGCCACGTGTACCAGGTGACGCCGACCGCGGAGAGCTGGGCGACCTCCTCGCGGCGCAGCCCCGGGGTGCGGCGGCGCCGCCCGCGCGGCAGCCCGACCTGCTCGGGCGTGATGCGCTCGCGCCGGCTGCGCAGGAAGGCGGCGAGCTCGTGGCGCCGGATGTCGGTGTCGCTGGGCGGCCCGGTCTCGGTCCGCGTCGGGGCGTCGGTCCACGTCTCGGTCACCATCAGGGTCATGCTCCCAGGGTGCAGGGGCGCGCAGCCCGTTGCCAGGTAGTGCTTGTACCAGGATAAACACCCTCTGGTACCAGGCTGAGGATCGGCGGAACCTCGGATGCGTGACTACGACAACCGATCCGTCCACCCGCACCGCGGCGGTCCTCACCCCGGCCCCGCCGGCCCTCAGCACCCTCGGCCTGTTCACCGTGCTGCTCGGCGCCGCGCTGCCCCTCGTCGACTTCTTCATCGTCAACGTCGCCCTGCCCACCATCGACCACGACCTGGCCGCGGGACCGGCGCTCCTGGAGCTGGTCGTGGCCGGGTACGGCCTGTCGTACGCCGTGCTGCTCGTCCTCGGCGGCCGGCTCGGCGACCTCTTCGGCCGCCGCCGGCTCTTCCTCGCCGGCATGGCCGCCTTCGGCCTCACCTCCCTCGCCTGCGGCCTCGCCCCGGACGCCTGGACGCTGGTCGGCGCGCGGGTGGCACAGGGTGCCGCGGCCGCGCTGATGCTGCCGCAGGTCCTCGCGACCATCCACTCCTCGACGTCGGGACCGCGCCGGGCACGGGCCCTCAGCCTCTACGGGGCGACCGCCGGCCTCTCGATGACGGTGGGCCAGATCCTGGGCGGCGTGCTCGTGGCCGCCGACATCGCGGGCACCGGCTGGCGCTCGGTCTTCCTGGTGAACGTGCCGGTGGCGGTGGTCGGGCTCGCGCTCGCCGCCCGCAGCGTCCCCGAGACCCGCTCCGACCGGCCCGCGCCCGTCGACGTGCCCGGCACCCTGCTGCTCGCCGTCGCGCTGCTCACCCTGCTCGCCCCGCTGACCGAGGGCCGGGCCGCGGGCTGGCCGGTGTGGACGTGGGTCGCGCTCGCCGTGTTCCCGTTCGCGGCCGGCGCCTTCTGGTGGGTGGAGCGGCGGGCGGACCGCCGGGGCGCCACCCCGCTGGTCCCGCCGAGCCTGCTCGACCTGGTGTCGCTGCGGCGCGGGGTCTCGCTGATCGTGCCGCTGTCGGGCGGTTTCAGCGGCTTCATGTTCGTGATGGCGGTGGCGCTCCAGCAGGCCCTGGGCCTGAGCGCGGTGGCCTCGGGCCTCGCGGTGGCACCGATGGCGCTCGCCTTCTTCGGCGCCTCGCTCGCCGGCCCGCGGCTCGTCCGCCGCTGGGGCACCCGGATCGTCCCGGTCGGCGCCCTGCTCCAGGCCCTCGGTCTCGGCCTGATCGTCTGGGCGGCGGCGCGCTCCTGGCCGGACCTTTCGGTGGCGGACCTGGCGCCGGGCATGGCGGTGGCGGGCCTGGGCCAGGGGCTCCAGCTGCCGGTCCTCTTCCGGGTGGTGCTCTCGGAGGTGCCGGCGGAGCGGGCGGGCGTGGGCAGCGGCGTGCTCGTGACGGCGCAGCAGTCGGCCATGGCGGTGGGCGTGGCGACGCTCGGCTCGCTGTTCCTGTCCCTGTCGGCGACGGGTCCGACGGACACGGCGCTGACGGTGACGCTGCTGGTGCAGGCGGGTCTCGCGGTGGTGACGGGCGCCTTCGCGCTGCGCCTCCCGAAGACGATCGACTGACAGATATTGAAATCTGTCATCGCACATGTCATGGTTGACGCATGACGACGAACACGAACACGCATCCCTCCCGTCCCCTCGGCGCCACCGGCCCCCGCGTCTTCCCCCTCGGCCTCGGCTGCATGGGCATGTCCGCGCTGTACGGCGAGGCCGACCGCGCCGAGTCGATCGCGACGATCCACGCCGCCCTGGACGCCGGCGTCACGCTCCTCGACACCGGCGACTTCTACGGCATGGGCCACAACGAGCTGCTGATCAACGAGACCCTGCGGACCGCCCCGGCCGCCGCCCGCGAGCGGGCGCTGACCAGCGTGAAGTTCGGCGCGATGCGCACCGTCGAGGGCGGCTTCACCGGCGTAGACGGCCGCCCGGCCGCGGTGAAGAACTTCCTCGCGTACTCGCTGCAGCGGCTCGGCACCGACCACATCGACGTCTACCGGATCGCCCGCCTCGACCCGGAGGTCCCGATCGAGGAGACCGTCGGCGCCATCGCCGAGCTGGTCGAGGCCGGGCACGTCCGGCACATCGGACTCTCCGAGGTCGGCGCGGACACCCTGCGCCGGGCGGCGGCCGTCGCCCCGATCGCGGACCTCCAGATCGAGTACTCGCTGATCTCCCGCGGCATCGAGGAGAAGATCCTGCCGACCGCCCGCGAGCTGGGCATCGGCATCACCGCGTACGGGGTCCTCTCCCGCGGTCTGATCAGCGGCCACTTCACCCGGGACCGCGAGCTCGCCGCCGGCGACTTCCGCGGCTTCAGCCCGCGCTTCCAGGGCGAGAACCTCGGCCACAACCTGGACCTGGTGGACCGGCTGCGCACGATCGCCGAGGCCAAGGGCGTCTCGGTGGCGCAGCTCGCCATCGCCTGGGTGCTGGCGCAGGGCGCCGACATCGTCCCGCTCGTCGGCGCCCGCCGCCGCGACCGGCTCGCCGAGGCCCTCGGCGCCCTGGACGTGACGCTGGACGCGGCCGACCTCGCGGCGATCGAGGCGGCCGTCCCGGCGGACGCGGCGGCCGGCGACCGCTACCCGGAGTCGCAGATGGCCCACCTGGACAGCGAGCGCTGACAGGTAATGTCATTCCATGGCCACCACGGAGACCCTGACCGCAGAGCGCATCCTCGAAGCCACCGAGGAGGTGCTGCGCCGCTACGGCCCTGCGAAGGCGACCGTCGTGGACGTGGCCCGGGCGCTCGGCGTCAGCCACGGCAGCGTCTACCGGCACTTCCGCACCAAGGCCGAGCTGCGCGAGGCCGTCACCGAGCGGTGGCTGGAGCGCACGATCATCTCGCTCGCGCCGTACGTCGAGGGCTCCGAGCCCGCCGACCGGCGGCTCACCGGCTGGCTGACCGCCCTCTTCCGATTCAAGCGCAGCAAGGCGGGCGGCGATCCGGAGCTGATGGCCACCTTCCAGGTGCTGATCGGCGAGAACAGCGCGGTCGTCGACCGCCACGAGCAGCACCTGGTCGACCAGATCGCCCGGATCCTCGCCGACGGGCACCGCGAGGGCGTCTTCGCCGCCCCCGAGCGGGACTTCGCGACGACGGCGCGGGCCGTCTTCCACGCCACGGACCGCTTCCACAACCCGGCGCACGCGGCGGAGTGGGCCGCCGAGGACGTCGAGGCGGCGTTCGACGCGGTGGTGTCGCTGGTGCAGCGCGCGCTCAGGGCATAAGGCTTCAGGCACGGGAAAGCCCCCGGTTCCGGGAACGGAACCGGGGGCTTCGCCGTGTGCCAGAGGGTGCCAGGAGCTGGGTCAGCAGCCGATGAGGCGGCTGGCCAGGTAGCCCTGGATCTGGTCGAGGGAGACGCGCTCCTGCTTCATGGTGTCGCGCTCGCGCACGGTCACCGCGTTGTCCTCAAGGGTGTCGAAGTCGACGGTGACGCAGAACGGCGTGCCGATCTCGTCCTGGCGGCGGTAGCGGCGGCCGATGGCGCCGGCGTCGTCGAACTCGATGTTCCAGTTCTGCCGCAGGTCGGCCGCGAGGCCCTTGGCCTTCGGCGAGAGCTGCGGGTTGCGGGACAGCGGCAGGACGGCGACCTTGACCGGGGCCAGGCGGTGGTCGAGGCGCAGCACGGTGCGCTTCTCCATGACGCCCTTGGCGTTCGGGGCCTCGTCCTCGATGTACGCGTCGAGCAGGAAGGCGAGCATCGTGCGGCCGACACCGGCGGCGGGCTCGATGACGTACGGCGTCCACTTCTCCTGGGCCTCCTGGTCGAAGTAGACCAGGTCGTTGCCGGAGGCCTTGGAGTGCGCGGAGAGGTCGTAGTCGGTGCGGTTGGCGACGCCCTCCAGCTCGCCCCACTCGCTGCCGCCGAACTGGAAGCGGTACTCGATGTCGGCGGTGCGCTTCGAGTAGTGGGAGAGCTTCTCCGCCGGGTGCTCGTACCAGCGCATGTTCTCCTCACGGAGACCCAGGCCGGTGTACCAGTTCCAGCGCTGCTCCATCCAGTATTCCTGCCACTGCTCGTCCTCGCCCGGCTTGACGAAGAACTCCATCTCCATCTGCTCGAACTCGCGGGTGCGGAAGATGAAGTTGCCCGGAGTGATCTCGTTCCGGAAGGACTTGCCCATCTGCGCGATGCCGAACGGCGGCTTCTTGCGGGAAGTCTGCTGCACCTGGGCGAAGTTGGTGAAGATGCCCTGGGCGGTCTCGGGGCGCAGGTACGCGACGGAGCCGGAGTCCTGGGTCGGGCCGAGGTGCGTGGAGAGCAGGCCGGAGAACTGCTTGGGCTCGGTGAAGGTGCCCTTGTTGCCGCAGTTGGGGCAGTTCAGGTCGGTGAGGCCGTTCTCGGGGAGGCGGCCGTGCTTCTCCTCGTACGCCTCCTCCAGGTGGTCGGCGCGGTAGCGCTTGTGGCAGGAGGTGCACTCGGTCAGCGGGTCGGTGAAGGTCGCGACGTGACCGGACGCCTCCCACACCTCGGTGGCCAGGATGACGGACGAGTCGATACCGACGACGTCCTCGCGCGAGGTGACCATGTAGCGCCACCACTGGCGCTTGATGTTCTCCTTCATCTCGACACCCAGCGGCCCGTAGTCCCAGGCGGCCTTCTGACCGCCGTAGATCTCGCTGCAGGGGTAGACGAAGCCACGGCGCTTGCTCAGGCTGACGATGGTGTCGATCTTGTCGGCGGCCACGGTGCTCTCTTCATTACGACGACGAAGTGCGAATGCCTCAGGTTACCGGCGCCCCGGGCCCCCGTATCAAATCGGTTCCGGCCCACCGGCCCCCTGCATCGGCAATTGACAACCGTTTCCATCTTTGTTGAAAATGACTGTCATGAACGTACGCCGACTGATACCCCCGACCGCCGTCGCCGGAGCCGTCGCCCTCGGGCTCGTCACCCTCTCCGCCTGCGGTGGAAGCTCGGACGCCGCCGACCGGCACGGGGACGGCAAGCTGGGCGTCGTGGCGTCGTTCTACCCGATGCAGTTCCTGGCCCAGCAGATAGGCGGCGACCACGTCTCCGTCGACACGCTCACCAAGCCCGGCGTCGAGCCGCACGACCTGGAGCTCAAGCCCCGGCAGGTCGTCGATCTCGGCACGGCCGACGTGATCCTCTACCTCAAGGGCCTGCAGCCCGCCGTCGACGACGCCATCGCGCAGTCCGGCGTCGAGACCACCGTCGACGCCGCCACCCTCACGAAGCTCGAAGAGCACGGCACCGAGGCCGGCGGCCACGAGCACGCCGAGGAGGCGGGCCACGACCACGAGTCCGAGGCCGGCGCCGACCCGCACATCTGGCTCGACCCCGTGAAGTACGCCGAGGTCGCCAAGGGCGTGGGCGCCGTATTCGAGAAGGCCGACCCGGACCACGCCGCCGACTACAAGAAGAACACCGACGCCCTGGTGAAGAAGCTCGGCGAGCTGAACACCGAGTTCGCCGCCGGCCTGAAGAACACCGCCACCAGGACCTTCATCACCACACACTCCGCCTTCGGCTACCTCGCCGAGCGCTACGGCCTGGAGCAGGAGGGCATCTCCGGCGTCGACCCCGAGTCCGAGCCGAGCCCCGCCCGCGTCAAGCAGCTCCAGGACGTCGCGAAGAAGGACAAGGTCTCCACCGTCTTCTTCGAGACCCTCGCGAGCGACAAGACCGCCAGGACCCTCGCCGGCGACACCGGCCTGAAGACCGACGTGCTCGACCCGCTCGAAGGCATCACGGACAAGTCCCGGGGCCACGACTACTTCGAGGTCATGCGGGCCAACCTGGCCGCGCTGAAGACCGCGCTCGGCGCCAAGTGACCGTCACCCAGGCACAGGAAGAAGCCATCGTGAGCGACGACGACCAGCCCGTCATCTCCGTCCGCGGCGCCACCGCGGCCCTCGGCGCGCGCCCCGTCCTGCGCGGGGTCGACCTCACCGTCCGGCGCGGCGAGGTCGTCGCGCTGCTCGGCGCCAACGGCTCGGGCAAGTCCACCGCCGTCCGCTCGATCATCGGCCAGGTGCCGCTGACCGGCGGCACCATCGAGCTGTTCGGCACCCCGCGCAAGCGGTTCCGCGACTGGGCCCGCATCGGCTACGTCCCGCAGCGCACCACCGCCGCCGGCGGCGTCCCCGCCACCATCCGCGAGGTCGTCACCTCCGGCCGGCTCGCCCGCCGCCGCTTCGGCTGGCCGAGCAGGGCCGACCGGGCCGCCGTCGACCGCGCCATCGCCCTCGTCGGCCTCGCCGACCGCGCCAAGGACTCCGTCTCCGCGCTCTCCGGCGGCCAGCACCAGCGCGTGCTCATCGCCCGCGCGCTCGCCTCCGAGCCCGAGCTGCTGATCATGGACGAGCCGATGGCCGGCGTCGACCTCGCCAGCCAGGAGATCCTCGCCGCCACCCTGCGCGAGCAGGTCGCCGCCGGCACCTCCGTCCTCCTCGTCCTGCACGAGCTGGGCCCCCTGGAGCCCCTCATCGACCGCGCGGTCGTGCTCCGCGACGGCTGCGTCGTCCACGACGGCCCGCCGCCGGAGGCCGTGGGCCAGCACGCGCTGCCCGGCCACGACCACGTCCACCCCCACGCGGCCGACGAGCCGCTCCGTACGGGACTGCTGACCTGACCATGGACTTCCTCGCCTCCGCCGCCATGCAGCGGTCACTCATCGCGGCCGTGCTGGTCGGCATCACCGCCCCCGCCGTCGGCATCTACCTCGTGCAGCGCCGCCAGGCGCTCATCGGCGACGGCATCGGCCACGTCGCCATGACCGGCGTCGGTCTCGGCTTCCTCCTCAACTCCAGCCCGGTCTGGATGGCCACCCTGGTCGCCGTCGCCGGCGCGGTCGCCATGGAGCTCATCCGGGCGTACGGCAAGACCCGCGGCGACCTCGCCCTCGCGCTGCTCTTCTACGGCGGCATGTCCGGCGGCGTCCTGCTGATGAACCTGTCGCCGACCGGCTCCAACGCCAACCTGGTCTCGTACCTCTTCGGCTCCCTCGCGACGGTCTCCCCCGCCGACGTGACGGCGATCGTCCTGCTGGCCGGCTTCGTCGTCCTCGTCACCGTCGGCCTGCGCCGCCAGCTCTTCGCCGTCAGCCAGGACGAGGACTTCGCCCGCGTCACCGGCCTGCCGGTGCGGTTCCTCAACCTGCTCGTCGCGGTCACCGCCGCCGTGACCGTCACCGTCGCCATGCGCGTCGTCGGCCTGCTCCTGGTCAGCGCCCTGATGGTGGTCCCGGTGGCCGCCGCCCAGCAGCTGTCCCGGTCCTTCCGTACGACCTTCGTGCTCGCCGTCGTCATCGGCGTCGCCGTCACCCTTTCCGGCACGGTCACGACGTACTACGTCGACGCGCCGCCCGGCGCGACGATCGTCCTCCTCGCGATCGGCGTCTTCATCGCCCTCACCGCCCTCGCCACGCCGCTCGCCCGGCGCCGCGCCCGGGCCGCCGAGGCGGCCGCACGAGCCTGCGACGCGGCGGTCAACGCGGCACTTCCGGCCACCCGCCGCCCCTCGGACGACGTGAAGGTCTGATCTCGCAGGACGGGGGGACTGGCAGAATGGCGGGGGCAGACAAGGATTTAGGAGGCCCCCCGTGGTGACGGCAGGACCCCCCGTACGAGGCCGCTCGACCAAGCAGCGGGCCGCCGTGTCGGCGGCACTGAACGAGGTGGACGAGTTCCGCAGTGCCCAGGAGCTGCACGACATGCTCAAGCACCGCGGCGACTCCGTCGGTCTCACCACGGTCTACCGCACGCTCCAGTCCCTGGCCGAGGCCGGCGAGGTCGACGCGCTGCGCACCAGCGACGGCGAGACCGTCTACCGCCGCTGCTCGACCGGCGACCATCACCACCACCTGGTCTGCCGCGTCTGCGGCAAGGCCGTGGAGGTCGAGGGCCCGGCGGTGGAGCAGTGGGCGGAGACGATCGCGGCCGAGCACGGCTTCGTGAACGTGGCGCACACGGTGGAGATCTTCGGGACGTGCGCGGAGTGCGCGGCGAAGTGACGTGACATATATGCGAAGGGCCCGCACCGATGTCGATCGGTGCGGGCCCTTCGCGTGTGCGCCGGGTCAGATTCGGGTGAGGTGCGCGTCCAGCAGGGCACGGAGCCCGTCGACGTCACCGGGACCGGTGAGCGCGCGCTTGGGCAGGGCCGCGAACCCCACCCCGCCCTTGTCGGCGGTGAGCAGGACGAACAGCGTGGGCGTCTCGACGTACCGGGACAGCATCTGCCAGCGGTTGACGACCTCGCTGTCGCGGGAGGTGAAGCGGACTCCCTCGTCGTCCACGCGGGCCCGGAACTCGCCCTGCCGCTCCAGCATCGGGAACATCTGCCGGGCGCTGAGCCAGGGAACCAGCACGGGCACGACGGCGGCGGTCAGCCCGAGCCAGACCATGAGCACGATGCCCCGGGTGTCGGGCTCGGGGCTGATCAGCTTCAGGACGATCGCCAGGGCCACCAGGCCCAGCGTGAGAGGCGTCAGCCACCGCATCCGGCGCCCGGACGGCGTCGTCCGCCGCCGCGCCCGTATCGCCTCATGGACGTCCGCGCGCGTCGGCGTGTAGACCAGCTCCATCGTCGTAACCCCCCTGTCCACGCTCAGGCCTTGTCGAGGACGGCGAGGTCCGCCGGGTCCACGCCGCCGAAGCGCCGGTCGCGCTGGGCGTACTCGACGCAGGCCCGCCACAGGTCGCGGCGGTCGAAGTCGGGCCACAGCACGTCCTGGAAGACCATCTCGGCGTACGCGCTCTGCCAGATCAGGTAGTTGGAGGTGCGCTGCTCGCCGCTGGGCCGCAGGAAGAGGTCGACGTCCGGCATGTCCGGGTAGTAGAGGTACTTCTGGATGGTCTTCTCGGTGATCTTCGCCGGGTCGAGCCGGCCCGCCTTCACGTCCTCCGCGAGCGCCTGCGCCGCGTCCGTGAGCTCCGCGCGGCCGCCGTAGTTCATGCAGAAGTACAGCGTCAGCTTGGTGTTGTCCTTGGTCTGCTCCTGGGCGACCTGGAGCTCCTTGGCCACCGACTTCCACAGCTTGGGCATGCGGCCGACCCAGCGGACCCGGATGCCGAGCTCGTCGAGCTGGTCGCGGGTCTTGCGGATGAAGTCGCGGTTGAAGTTCATCAGGAAGCGCACCTCCTCGGGCGAGCGCTTCCAGTTCTCCGTGGAGAAGGCGTACAGCGAGATCGCGCCCACGCCCATCTCGATCGCGCCCTGGAGCACGTCGAGCACCTGCTCGGCGCCGACCTTGTGCCCCTCGGTGCGCGGCAGCCCGCGCTCCTTGGCCCAGCGGCCGTTGCCGTCCATGACGATCGCGACGTGCTCGGGCACGAGCTCCGGCTGGAGCTTCGGCGGGCGGGCGCCGGAGGGGTGCGGCTCGGGGGTCCTGTACTCCCGTCGCTGGCGCCCGAGGAGTCGTGCGATGGCCATGGCGTGGTGTCTCCTAGCTCTTCTCTACGTACCGCAGCGAGCGCAGTCCGCGTTCCAGGTGCCAGTGCAGATAGGCGGACACGAGTCCGCTGCCCTCCCTGACGTGACGCGGCTCGCACGCGTCCGCCGTCTCCCAGTCGCCGGTCAGCAGCGCGCTGAGCAGCCCTACGGCCTCCGCAGAGGGTACGACGCTTCCGGGCACCCGGCAGTCCGCGCAGATGACTCCGCCCGCGGCGACCGAAAAGAAGCGGTTGGGGCCGTGAAGTCCGCATTTCGCACAGTCTTCGAAGCTGGGCGCGTAGCCGTTGACGGCGAGCGAACGCAGCAGGAAGGCGTCGAGGATGAGGTGGGGGGCGTGCTCCCCGCGCGCGAGGGTGCGCAGCCCGCCGACGAGCAGCAGGTACTGCTGCACGGCCGGCTCGCCCTCGTGGTCGGTGAACCGTTCCGCCGTCTCCAGCATCGCGGTGCCGGCGGTGTACCGGGCGTAGTCGGTGACGATGCCGCTGCCGTACGCGGCGATGGTCTCGCTCTGGGTGCAGAGCGGCAGCCCGCGTCCGACCAGCTCACTCCCGCGGGCGAAGAACTGCACGTCCACGTGCGAGAACGGTTCGAGCCGCGCCCCGAACTTCGACTTGGTCCGCCGGACCCCGCGCGCGACGGCGCGTACGCGGCCGTGACCGCGCGTGAGGATGGTGATGATGCGGTCCGCTTCACCCAGCTTCTGGGTGCGCAGCACGATGCCGTCGTCGCGGAACAGACTCATGGGGCCATTCTCGCGTATGCGCCGGGCAGTGATTTGCCATGTACGCGCCAGCAAATCTAGAGTCGCGCCCGTCCATGATCGTTCACGCTCGTTCCAGCCCGGGGGTTCCGAACTCATGCGTACGAAGCAGCTGAAGCCACTGTTCGTCATCGCCTCGTCCATGCTCGCCCTGACCGCCCTCACCGCCTGCGGAGGAGGCGACGCGACGGGCGGCAGCGGAGGCACCGGCTCGGCCGGCGTGGACAAGGCGCTGGGCGACCCGACGGGCGGCGGGGACGGCACGGGCCAGGGCGGCGGAGACGGCGACGGGACGGCCGGGACCGGCGTCGCGGGGCTGCCGAAGGCCGGCACGATGGCGGGGGCGGTGCAGCTGGTCAGCACCTTCACGCCGTGCGACGACCTGTCCACCGACCCGAACGACGACGACTTCTTCGGCGGCGACGAGAACTACGACGCGACGTGGTCCGTCACCGAGCGCGGGGCCTGCGACCACGGCCTCCGCATCTTCATGTTCAAGGACCTGAAGACCTTCGAGACGAAGTACAAGGCCGAGATGGACGAGGACCGCAAGGAGAGCCCGAACCAGGGCCACCGGGGCAAGTTCCTGGTCGGCCAGGACTTCGCCGTCCTGCCCGACCGGAAGTCGGCGATCCGCTACCTCCTCTCCCCCGGCGGCCCGATGATCCTCAACTGCTTCCCCGGTTTCAACCCGCCGAGCGGCTACCGCAAGGACCCGACCCCGGTGGACGGCTGCTTCCTGACGAACTACTTCGAGGACTGACCGTCAGTAGCCGCCCGCGTGGACCAGGTGGCCGTAGTAGCGGCCGCTGACGGGCGAGTGGTTCGGGTCGCCCGTGAAGCCGTACGAGACGGGCTGGGCGGCCGCGTCGCTGCGCAGCTTCGCGCGGACCTGGGCCGGCGTCAGGCCCGCGCAGGACGGGCCGGCGAGGCAGAGGGCGGCCGTGCCGGCGACGTGCGGTGAGGCCATCGAGGTGCCGGAGAGGACCGTGGTGCCGCCGCCGAGGCGCGTGGAGGTGATGCACGCGCCCGGGCCCGCGATCGTGTGCGCCGCGTCCGCCGCGCCGACGGCGAAGCTGGAGAAGTCCGCCGCGGTGTCGTCCACGTCGGAGTAACAGGTCGCGGCGGCCCCGCCGCCCGGCCTGCCGTCGAAGTCGGCCACCGCGGTCACGGTCAGCACCTCGTCGTACCCGGCCGGGACGAAGCCGGCCAGGTCGTTCGTGCTGTTGCCCGCCGCCGCCACCATCGTCACACCCGCCTGGTCGACCACCCGGCAGATCGCCTGGTGCTCCGGGTCGCCGTTGGTGAGGCCGCAGTCGCCGTCGTCCGTACCGGCCCCGCCCAGGCTCATGTTCGCGACCTTGATGCCCAGCCGGGCCGCGTTGTCCGCCACCCAGTCGAGGCCGCACACGATGTTCGACAGGTAGCCGCGGCCGGCCGAGTTCAGCACCTTCACCGAGTACAGCCGCGCGCCCGGCGCGATCCCGACCACGTCGGACCCGTTGTCCCGCGCCCCGATCGTGCCGGCCACGTGCGTGCCGTGGCCGTTGTTGTCCCGGTACGACGCGCCCGGCCGCGTCGACACGCAGTTCGTGCCGCCCACCACGTTGAGGTCCGGGTGCCGGGTGTCGATCCCGGTGTCGATGACCGCCACACCGACGTCGACGGCCCCGCTCCCGTCCCCGGCGCGCGCACTGCTCACATCGGCCTGCACCCGGTCGATCCCGGTCGGCAGCACCTGCGCGGTCGCCCGCACGGGCAGATCCGGCGCCACCGCCTTCACGTGCGGCGACGCCCGCAGCGCCGCCACCTCGCCCTCCGGGATGACCGCCGCGTACCCGACGACCGCGTGCGAGTACCGGAAGCCCGCCTGCAGCCCATGGGCCCTGACGTGCTCCGCCACGATCGTGTCGACCTGCCCGCGCGCCGTCTCGTCCAGCACGACCACGTACCGCCCCAACGGCTCGGCCGCCGCCCCCTGCGCGCCCGTCAGCCCACCCGCCAGCAGCGCCACGGCCGCCGCCGCGGACGCCGCCGCCGACGCCGCGACACGCCTTCGTCCCGCCATGCCACACCTCGTTTCCGTGAGTGATCCACTTCGCGTGGACCACGTAACCGGCGCGGTGGCGGGCCTGCAGCGCGGGCGCGGCGGTTGGCCTAACCCGTACCGACACCCGTACGGCTCACGACCTCACGGCACCTCACCCCGGCTCCGCGCGTTGGCGTGCGCCGTCGCCGCGCTCAGCCGCTCGGCCGCGGTGGCGACCCGTACGCCGTCCGGCTCACAGTCCCACTCACGCCCGCCGCCGATGGGCCGGAGCTGGAGACAGGGCCCCACGTGCCCCATGACGGTGCCGACCCTTCCGGTGCGGAGGTCGACCACGTACGCCCCGATGGGCACTCTCATCCTCGTCCTCCTTGCGTCACTCACTTCTTCACTCGCTCGCGAGCGCGGCGGCGAGGAGCCGCGCCGTCGCCGCCGTGCAGCGCCCGAGTTCCACCAGCGGCCGAGGCGGAACGGCGGCGAGGGTGACGGCGTCGAGTCCGAGCGAGGGCAGGGTGATTCCGGCCCTGTCGAGCGCCTCGCGCAATTCCCGCACCGCCTCACGCGCCTCTTCCGTCGACCGCATGCTGTCTTCTTCCACAACGCGTTCCTTTCCGAATCCAATTCCCGGTTACACCGACCAGAGTGGAGGGGAATCCGTAGAATCGACAGACGCGCGGGGGAGACAACTGCGGTGTGGAGCAGGTGAGTTAATTCATGGCCAAGGGCAAACAGCAGGCGACGTGGGAGTTCTTCGGGGAGCTGCTGAGGGAGCGCAGGGAAGCGGCGAGGATCTCGCGGGACGACCTCGGTGCACGGGTGTTCGTGTCGGGGACGTACATCGGCCTGTTCGAGCAGGGGGTGCGGAAGCCGCAGTTGGATGTGGCGAAGAGAATCGACGAGGTGCTACAAACCGGCGGTATTTTCGAACGGACTTGCCTGAAGCTCATCAACGCGTCGCCGTATGCCTCTTATTTCCACGAGGTGGCGGAACTTGAGACGGTGGCGACGAAGATCTGCGAGTTCGCGCCGACGGTGGTGCCGGGGCTGTTGCAGACAGCGGAGTACGCGAGTGTGTTGACGATCGCGTCGAACCCGTTCGCCACGGAGGACTACGTCGAGGAGAAGGTCAGCTCGCGGATCGAACGACAGGCGATCCTCAAGAACGCTACAAGGCCCGAGTACTGGGTGGTCCTGCATGAGAACGTCCTGCGCGCGCCGGTGGGCGGCCCGCAGCTCATGGCCAGGCAACTGGACCACATCGCGGCGCTGGTCCGGGAGCGCCGCGCACTGGTCGCAGTCCTGCCGATCGCAGTCGGAGCGCACGCGTTCATGACCGGCACGCTCAAGCTCATGGACTTCGAGGATCAGCCGCCAACGGCCTATACGGAAACAGAGTTTTCGGGAACGCTCCTTGACGATCCGGCAGTGGTGAAGCAGGCACAGCGCGCCTACGATCTGCTCAGGGTCGCCACGCTGTCGCCGGAGGCGTCCCTCGCACGGATCGAGTCGGCGGCGGAGGACTTCAGACGATGCGCGAGTACGACCTGAACAACGCCCACTGGTTCAAGAGCTCCTACAGCAACGGCCAGGGCGGCGACTGCGTCGAAGTCACCTACGACTTCGCCGGCGCCGCCTGGCGCAAGAGCTCGTACAGCAACGGCGAAGGCGGCTCCTGCGTCGAGGTCCTCGACGGTGTCCCCGGCGTCGTCCCCGTCCGCGACAGCAAGAACCCCACCGGTCCCGCGCTCGTCGTCCCGGCCGCCGCCTGGGCGGCGTTCGTCGCGGCCGTGAAGGCGTGATCGTTCACGGCAGCGACGGCGTCGTCCTCCGTCACGAGGACGACGCCCTCACTCTCCGCCGCGGCGACGAGGAGACCCGCATACCCCTGCGGGCCGTCCAGCGCGTCTCGCCGGGCGGCGGGGCGGTCACCGTCGTGCTCCGCGTGCCGGCGGGCGCCGAGCCCGTCGTGCACGTGGTGCAAGGGGTGAACGACACGTCGGCGTACGTGTTCGCGTCGGCAGTGGGCGCGGCGCTGGCCCGACTGCCGGAGCCGGGGCCATCACGGTGATGGCCGAGCGCGACAGCCCGTAGCCGGGGCCAAGGCCGGGGAGACCGTACGCGCCCCGCGGCCGGCACCCATCCGGTCCGTTCCCGGCACCCGGCTTCCGGCACCCGACTCCCGGTTACGCTCACCGTCATGAGCGAACTCCCCTTCGACGCCCTGCTCTGCGACTTCGACGGCGTGCTGCGCCTGTGGGACGCGGACGGCATGTCCGCGGTCGACCGGGCCGCCGGGCTGCCCGAGGGCACGCTCGCGGCGGCCGCGTTCCGGCCCGCGCTGCTCGACGCGGCCGTGACGGGCCGGATCACCGACGAGGAGTGGCGGCGGCGGGTCGCGGTGGACCTGACGGCGGCGTGCGGGTCGGCGGAGCGGGCCGAGGAGGCCGTGCGCGGCTGGTCGGCGCTGACCGGGCGGGTCGACAGCGCCGTACGGGAGTTGCTGGCCGAGCTCAGGCGTCGGGTGCCGGTGGTCCTCGTGTCCAACGCGACCACCCGCCTTGAGGCGGACCTCGCGGCACTCGGCCTCGCCGACGCGTTCGACGCGGTCGTCAACACCGCCCGCCTCGGTTTCGCGAAGCCGGACCCGCGGGTCTTCGCGGCCGCGGCCCGCGCGGTCGACGTCGCTCCCCACCGCTGCCTCTTCGTCGACGACACCCCGGGCCACGTCGCGGCAGCCCACGCGGCCGGGCTCGCGGCCCACCACTACACGGACGTCACCGCTCTGCGCACCGCCACGGTCACCACAGCTCGCCCTTGACCTCCCGGAACAGCGCGACGATCTCCTCGTGCCCGAGGAGGGGCGCGACGAAGCCACGCGCTACGGCGCTCTCCTCCAACTCCACCGGTACGGCGAGCCCGTGCTCGCGGACCATCCGGACGGCCATTCCCGGCCAGCACCACGCGCCGTCCGTGTGAAGGCTGAACCCGCCCATCACCTGGCAGCCGTCGTACGGGTCCGCCTCCACCCCCGGCACGACGGTGAGGCGCTCGCAGTCCGCCAGGTAGCGCGCGAGGGCCTTCCGGTCGCTCCGCACGGGACCTCGCGGCAGAGCTGACGCCGAGGTCGCGGCGCCGATCCTGTACGGCGCGCCGTCATAGAAGCCGAAGTACTTCATGGCGCGAAAGTACCGCCGGCCGACCAGGCCCTCGGGCTCCCCCCTCGACGCCCGCCGGCAAAGCCCCTCCCAGGACCCGCCCCCGGCACCCGCCCCCTACTTGATCAACGCGTTGGCGCCCGCGATCGCCAGGCCGATCGCCGCGTCCGCGAGGCCCACCAGGGTGGCGGAGCGGCGGCGGTAGCCCGCCTTGAGCGCGGCCAAGGTGCCCCACGCGCCGAGCAGCAGGGTGTTGAGCGTGAGGCCGGCCGCCGTGACAGGCGGTTCGGGCCAGTCGGCGGCGCCGGCGAGGAGGAGCAGGAGGACGGTGGGGACGACGGCGGCGACGAGGGGCCATTCCCGGCCGAGCGCGACGAACAGACGCCGCCAGCGGAGGGACTCGCTGCCGGGGTGGTGACTCGCCATGTGGTGGGCGTATCCGTGCACGAGGCCCGAGGCCAGGGCCGTGACCAGGATCCAGAGCGCGTCGTACAGCGGTGTGTACGTCTCGCCCTCGCTGTGCAGGCCCGCGAGCAGGGCGCTCGCGAGCACTGTTCCGTAAACACCGCCAAACATCCAATTACGCATGATTCCCCACCCTAACGGGCACGTCTTCGCGTTCCCCTCCCCGCGCCCACCCCCTCTCCCTACGATCCCGATCATGTCGATGCTCTCGTCCATACCCGTCCTCCAGGGCCGCGGCGGCGCCGTCCTGACCGCCGAGCCCGGCGGGCTCCTCCTGACTCGGCCCCGCGAGGAGCTGTCGATTCCCGAGCGGGCCATCGCCCGGGTGCGGGCCGAGGGGCGGTCCGTCACCGTCGAGCTGCGGGTGCCGGCCGGGAGTGCGGCTACGGCGGCGCACGTGATCGGGATCGAGGACGTGAGCGAGGCGGCGGCCACGGCTTTCGCCGACGCCGTGAACGGTCTCCTGGAGGAGCCGGCGACCGACGCGGAAGACGTGGACGGCGCCGCGCTCGTCATCCTGCGGACGATCAGGACGCTGTGGCGCGAGCGGTTCATGCGCCGGCTGAAGCGGCTGGCGTTCGGCTGCGCCGGGACGCTCGTCGCGCTCTCCGTGGTCACCGGGATCGTGGGCGGCGCGGTCTACCCCGTCATGATCGTCATATTCGGCGGCATCGGGAGCGCGGGCCTCTGGATCGGCGCGTTCCTCGTGGGCACGTGGCTGCACGAGCGCCGGCTGCTCAAGCACGGCATCACCGTTCTCGCCGCGCCCGCCGACATGGTGGGGCTGTACCTCTACGTCGACACCGCCGGCCTGACCCGCACCGTGTCCCACCTCGGCGCCGCGCCGTTCCTCCAGGTGAGCTACGACCCGCGGGACCCGGCGGACGTGCTCGTGCCGCAGACCCCCTTCATGCGACGCCTCGACGTCACCGTGGGCGGGTTCATCCTCTTCTGCGCGCTGAACGCCGTGGCCATGGTCGTCTACGGGGTCGTGGACGCGTTCACGGGCGGTACGCTCACCGGCGACGGAGTCTAGGACTCCCTTTGAGATCTCATAAGTCCGCCTTATGAGGCCATAGACCGGGGGCGGGTACTCTCCCGCGACACGCGTTATTTAGGGTGACCTAAGCGGCGGCTCCCCTCGCCGCCACGTCGCTTGCGAAGGGAAACCCGTCATGCCCCGCCCCCTCCGGGTCGCGATCGTCGGCGCCGGCCCCGCCGGGATCTACGCCGCTGATGCGCTGCTGAAGTCCGAGGCCGCCGCCGAACCGGGTGTGTCCATCGACCTCTTCGAGCGGATGCCCGCGCCCTTCGGCCTCATCCGCTACGGCGTCGCGCCCGACCACCCGCGCATCAAGGGCATCATCACCGCCCTCCACCAGGTCCTCGACAAGCCGCAGGTCCGCCTCTTCGGCAACGTCGACTACGGCACCGACGTCCACCTCGACGACCTGCGCGCCTTCTACGACGCCGTGATCTTCTCCACCGGCGCCATGGCCGACCGCGAGCTGCGCATCCCGGGCGTCGAGCTCGACGGCTCCCTCGGCGCCGCCGACTTCGCCTCCTGGTACGACGGCCACCCCGACGTCCCGCGCACCTGGGAGCTCTCCGCCGAGAAGGTCGCCGTGCTCGGCGTCGGCAACGTCGCGCTCGACATCGCCCGCATCCTCGCGAAGACGGCGGACGAGCTGCTGCCGACCGAGATCCCGGCGAACGTCTACGACGGCCTGAAGGCCAACAAGGCCGTCGAGATCCACGTCTTCGGGCGCCGCGGCCCGGCCCAGGCGAAGTTCAGCCCCATGGAGCTGCGCGAGCTGGACCACTCGCCGAACATCGAGGTCATCGTCAACCCCGAGGACATCGACTACGACGAGGGCTCGATCGCCGAGCGCCGCAAGAACAAGCAGACCGACATGGTCGCCAAGACCCTGGAGAACTGGGCGATCCGCGACGTCGGCGACCGCCCGCACAAGCTCTTCCTGCACTTCTTCGAGTCGCCCGTCGAGATCCTCGGCGAGGACGGCAAGGTCGTCGGCCTGCGCACCGAGCGCACGGAGCTGGACGGCACCGGCAACGTCAAGGGCACCGGCCGGACGACCGACTGGGACGTCCAGGCCGTCTACCGCGCCGTCGGCTACCTCTCCGACGAGCTGCCGAAGCTCCCCTGGGACGCCGTCAGCGGCACCGTCCCCGACGAGGGCGGCCGGGTGATGGAGGAGAGTGGCGAGCACATGGCCTCCACCTACGTCACCGGCTGGATCCGCCGCGGCCCCGTCGGCCTCATCGGCCACACCAAGGGCGACGCGAACGAGACCGTGGCCAACCTCCTCGACGACCACGCCAACGGCCGCCTGCTCACCCCCGAGACCCCGGACGAGGCCGCGATCGTGGCCTTCCTGGAGGACAAGGGCATCACGTACACGACGTGGGAGGGCTGGTACAAGCTCGACGCGGCGGAAAAGGCACTCGGCGAGCCCCAGGGCCGTGAGCGCGTGAAGATCGTCGAGCGCGAGGACATGCTGCGCGCGAGCGGCGTCGAACTCGCCTGACCGGCAGAACGAACAACGCGAAGCGCCGGGCCCGGGGATGTCCCCGGGCCCGGCGTTCCGTACGGGCGGGCCGCGGCCCGGTACGGCCCCGGTGCCGTTCCGCGGCGACGGCCCGACGCGTCTCGGCCGGCGGCGTCCCCGGGCCCCGTTCCGTTCCCGGTCCTACGCTGAAAGCGTGACTGTCGTCGCGCGGGCCACGGACGCGGCGGCCCGCGAGGACTGGGCCGGGCTGTACGGGCTGCTGCACGCCGCCGACCGGCATCCCGTCGCGCCCCTCGGCCCCGCCGAGCTCGACGCCCTCGCCGACTCCGCCTGGTGGTCCGGCCACGTCGACGAGTCGGTCGCGGCCCGGCTGCGCGCCCATGCCGCGTACGTCGCGGCGCACGACCCGTGCGGCGCCGGGCGCGCCGCGTGGTGGCTGTCCGCGGAGTACCGCCGGCTCGGGCGCCCCGCCGCGGCCGCGGGCTGGCTGCACCGGGCCCGCCACCACCTGGAGGGCCGGCCCGACTGCCCCGAGCAGTGTCTCCTCGCCTGGTCCGACGTCGCGGACGCCGAGGAACACCACGCCCCGGCCACGGCCCTCGCCGCCGCCCGCCGCATGACCCGCCTCGCCGCCCGCTCCGGCAGCCCCGACCTCCTCGCCCTCAGTCACCAGGCCGCGTCCTCGGTCCTCCTCGCTCAGGGCCCGGCCCACCGCGCGGAGGCACTCGCCCTCCTCGACGAGGCGATGCGCCCGGTGACGGCAGGCGAACTGAGCGACCTCTTCACGGGCCGGCTCTACGACCTGGCCCTCGGCGAGAGCATGCGCGCGGCCGAGCTCGCGCGGACGGTGGAGTGGACGGACGCGGCCCTGGCGTGGTGCGCGGCGCCGCGGTCGCGGCGGCCCCGGGCGGGTGGCGGGCCCGCCGTCGTGACCGGCGGCCC
>NZ_JBSGBF010000038.1:0-69538 GCF_053601115.1 Streptomyces sp. NPDC004788 | reverse complement strand
GCCCGCCGGGCGCGTGCAGGCGCCGGCGCGGCTGCCGCGCGCGGGTGAGATCTGGTGGGCGGAGGTCCCGTACGAGGACGGGCCCGGCGCGAAGGACCGTCCCTGTCTGGTCCTCGCCCTGCGCCACGACACCGCGCTCGTCGTCAAGATCACCAGCAAGTACCACGACGAACGCCCGGGCGTCATCGCCCTGCCGCCGGGCTCGGTGGGCGACGCCCAGGGCCGCCCGAGCTTCCTGGAGACGGACGAGCTGCGCGACGTCCCG
Source organism: Streptomyces sp. NPDC004788 (assembly GCF_053601115.1). NCBI lineage: Bacteria > Bacillati > Actinomycetota > Actinomycetes > Kitasatosporales > Streptomycetaceae > Streptomyces > Streptomyces sp. NPDC004788. The sequence continues at coordinate 69,273 of NZ_JBSGBF010000038.1, read as the reverse complement.
GTGTGGGGTTTCCGCCGGCGGGTGGGGACGGCGGACCCGGTGGTGTGGGACCAGGTGCGGCATCTGGCGCGGTGAGCGCGGGGACGGCCGCGCCGCCCGGGGCGGCACGCGGGGCCGGACACCACGAGGCCCGGGGGCTTTCGGCCCCCGGGCCTCGTACGTGTGCGGGCTCGGGCTACGCCCAGAGCTGGTCCTGCACCGTGGCGATCGCCTCTTCGGTCGTCGCGGCGGTGTAGAGGCCTGTCGAGAGGTACTTCCAGCCGCCGTCGGCGACCACGAAGACGATGTCGGCGCTCTCGCCGGCCTTGACGGCCTTCTTCCCGACACCGATTGCCGCGTGCAGGGCGGCGCCGGTGGAGACGCCGGCGAAGATGCCCTCCTGCTGGAGGAGTTCGCGGGTGCGGGTGACGGCGTCGGCGGAGCCGACGGAGAAGCGGGTGGTGAGGACGGAGGCGTCGTAGAGCTCGGGGACGAAGCCCTCGTCGAGGTTGCGCAGGCCGTAGACGAGGTCGTCGTAGCGCGGCTCGGCGGCGACGATCCTGACGTCGGGCTTGTGCTCGCGCAGGTAGCGGCCGACGCCCATGAGCGTGCCGGTGGTGCCGAGGCCCGCCACGAAGTGCGTGACGGAGGGCAGGTCGGCGAGGATCTCGGGGCCGGTGGTGGCGTAGTGGGCGCCCGCGTTGTCCGGGTTGCCGTACTGGTAGAGCATCACCCAGTCGGGGTGCTCCGCCGCCAGCTCCTTGGCGACGCGGACGGCGGTGTTGGAGCCGCCCGCGGCCGGCGAGGAGATGATCTCGGCGCCCCACATGGCGAGCAGCTGGCGGCGCTCCTCGCTGGTGTTCTCCGGCATGACGCACACGATGCGGTAGCCCTTGAGCTTGGCCGCCATGGCGAGCGAGATGCCGGTGTTGCCGCTGGTGGGCTCCAGGATCGTGCAGCCGGGGGTGAGCCGGCCGTCCTTCTCCGCCTGCTCGATCATGTGGAGCGCGGGGCGGTCCTTGACCGAGCCGGTGGGGTTGCGGTCCTCCAGCTTGGCCCAGATGCGGACGTCGTCCGACGGTGAGAGCCGGGGCAGTCGGACCAGCGGCGTGTTGCCGACCGCCGCCAGCGGAGAGTCGTAACGCATCGGGATCAGGCCGCTCAGACCATGCCGCCGGCGACGGCCGGCAGGATCGTCACGTTGTCGCCGTCGGCGAGCTTGGTCTCGATGCCGTCGAGGAAGCGGACGTCCTCGTCGTTCAGGTAGACATTGACGAAGCGGCGCAGCTTGCCGCCGTCGACGATGCGGGCCTCGATCCCGGCGTGGCGGGACTCCAGGTCGGCGAAGAGCTCGGCGAGGGTGTCACCGCTGCCCTCGACGGCCTTGGCGCCGTCGGTGTAGGTGCGGAGGATGGTCGGGATGCGGACCTCGATGGCCATGTCGTGGGCTCCTGTCGGAAGGGGCGGTAGGGCGCGCGGCTCTGGCCCCCGCGCGGGGGGGTCGTACTCGGACGTACTCGGAGTTCGGGTGCGCTCGGGCCTGACGGCAGGTGGTTCAGAGCGCAGCGCGCGGCGGACACATCGCGCTGGCGAGGCGGCACAGGTCGACGTGCAGCCGCGCCACGAGCAGGGGCGTGCCCGGCGTCTCTTCGCTCACGTCGTGGGAAACCATGCGCTCATCGTATCGATTCCCGGTCCGGGTTCCGGAATGTGATCTCACATTACGGACAGATCGCGTTCGCCTGACGGACGGGCCCGGCAGGGCCCGGGCCCGCGCTCAGTGCCGTGCGATCACTCGTACGCCTCGACGACCTTGACCTCTTCCTCCTCGACGACGCCGTCGACGATCGTGTACGAGCGGAACTGGAAGGGGCCCGCGCCGTCGGTGTCGGCCGTGGAGACGAGGACGTAGTGGGCGCCCGGCTCGTTGGCGTACGAGATGTCCGTACGGGACGGGTACGCCTCGGTCGCGGTGTGCGAGTGGTAGATGATCACGGGCTCCTCGTCCCGGTCGTCCATCTCGCGGTACAGCTTGAGCAGGTCGGCGGAGTCGAACTCGTAGAACGTGGGCGAGCGCGCCGCGTTCAGCATCGGGATGAAGCGCTCGGGGCGGCCCTCGCCGACCGGTCCCGCGACCACGCCGCATGCCTCGTCGGGGTGGTCCGCGCGGGAGTGTTCCACGATCTGGTCGTACAGGGCTCGGGTGATGGTCAGCATGCCGACAGGATAAGCAGACGGGCCGCCCCGTACCGAGGTTTGGTACGAGACGGCCCGAATGCTGAGAAAGTGCTGGTCAGGACCGCTTGGCGAAGGCGGCGCCCTCGGGGTTGCGGGCCTTCAGCGCCAGGTACGAGACCGCGAGGATCAGGCCCCACACCGGTGCGCCGTACAGGGCGACCCGGTTGTCCTTGTCCATGCCCATCGTCACGATGACCATGCCGATGAAGGCGAGCGAGAAGACGCTGAACCAGATGCCGCCCGGGGCCTTGAAGGAGGACTGGGGCAGCTCGCCGCGGTCGGCCTTGAGGCGGTAGCGGATCTGGCAGACGAGGATGACGATCCAGGCCCACATGCCGGAGATGGTGGCGAAGGAGACGACGTAGTTGAACGCCTCGCCGGGCCACTGGTAGTTGATCCCGACGCCGACCAGCATCAGCGCGGCCGAGACGGTGGTGCCGACCAGCGGGGTGCCGGACTTCGTCAGCTTCGTGAAGACCTTCGGGCCCTGGCCGTTGAGCGCGAGGTCGCGCAGCATGCGGCCGGTGGAGTACATGCCCGAGTTGCAGGAGGAGAGCGCGGCCGTCAGGACGACGAAGTTGACGATCGCGGCGCCGATGCCGAGGCCCATCCGCTCGAACGCCTCGACGAACGGGGAGACGCCCGGGTGGAACGCGGTCCACGGGACGACCGACAGGATCATGATCAGCGCGCCGACGTAGAAGACGGCGATGCGCCACGGCACGGTGTTGATGGCCTTCGGCAGGACGGTCTTCGGGTCCTTGGACTCGCCCGCGGTGACGCCGACCAGCTCGACGGCGAGGAAGGCGAACATGACCATCTGCAGGGTCATCAGGGTCGAGAAGATGCCGTTCTTGCCGGCGAAGAAGCCGCCCAGGTCCCACAGGTGGGTGAGGGACGCGGTGTCACCGGCGTCCGAGAAGCCCAGGGTGAGGATGCCGGCGCAGATCAGGATCATGCCGACGATCGCGGTGACCTTGACCATCGAGAACCAGAACTCCAGCTCGCCGAAGAGCTTCACGGAGATCAGGTTGGCGGCGTAGAGGATGACGGTGAAGACGAGGGCGGACAGCCACTGCGGGATGTCCCACCAGTACGTCATGTAGGTGGCCGCGGCGGTGACCTCGGTGATGCCGGTGACGACCCAGAAGAGCCAGTACGTCCAGCCGGTCACGAAGCCCGCGAAGGGGCCGATGAACTCGCGTGCGTACTCCGAGAAGGAGCCGGACACGGGGCGGTACATGAGGAGCTCGCCGAGCGCCCGCATGATGAAGAAGATGACGAGGCCCGCGGTGGCGTACGCGAGGATCAGGCTCGGTCCCGCGATGGAGATGCCCTTGCCCGCGCCCAGGAAGAGACCGGTGCCGATGGCGCCGCCGATCGCGATCATCTGGATCTGACGGGCGCCGAGTGCCCGGTGATAACCCTCGGCCGGAGCGGAGTCCGCGGCCTCATTGCCGTCGTGCTGCTGATCGACCTGCACTGAGGTCATGGTGGTGCGCCTTTCTCCATGCTGATCCGCGCACCGGCCGGCTCGGCCGTCTGTGCTGCGGATCAGGTCCTGATCCCCCCGGATGTGGAATGGAGTGCTACCGGCGGTCAGCCGGTCAAAGCGCCCCCGGGGACAGGGGTGGCGTCCCCGGGCGGTCGTGAAGATTTATCACGCGCTTAACCGTGATCGGTCGGTATGGGCGTGACGCGCACCACAAAAAAATCCGGACAGAAGGGATTCAAGATGACAGGAGAGGCAGTTGGATAACGTATTCGTTATCCGGATTTGAGCGTCCGCTGAGCGAACGCCCGGTTCCGTCAGGGCAGCAGCGTCTCGACGAGCGTCTCCTGCAGCCCGCCCAGCCACAGGTACGCCATCACCATCGGCTTGCGCGGGTCCTCGTCCGGCAGCCGGTACAGCCGCTCGCTCTCGTCGTCCTCCGTGACCTCCAGCCGGGTGCCGATGGTCAGCCGCAGGTCGTTGAGCGCGCCGAGCCAGGCACGGGACTCGTCGACGGTGAGCTTGAGGATCCCGCCGCCGCCCTCGCCGGCCGCCGCCGAGTCGGAGGCGAGCGAGTCGAGGCTGCGGACCATGGTCAGGGCGTCGTCGCGCTTGCGGGCCCGCAGGTCGTTCTCGGTGAACCGGCGGAAGTCCGCGGCGGCCTGGCGCAGCTCGTCGGTGTCGTCCCCGTACGCGTCGGGGAAGAGCCGGCGCAGGGCCGGGTCGGACGGCGGCTCGCTCGGGCCCTCGGCGAACAGCGCGGCCAGCGGGTCCTCGCCCGCGACCGGCTCGTCGCCCGGGCCGATCAGCTCCATGAGCTGGACCGCGAGCGAGCGCAGGATGGAGACCTCGACCTCGTCGAGCGCGACGGCCGCGCCGCCGCCGGGCAGCGCCTCGAAACGCCCCGCCATCAGCCGCGGTCCTGCGAGAGGGTCGCCCACAGGCCGTAGCCGTGCATCGCCTGCACGTCCCGTTCCATCTCCTCGCGGGTGCCGCTGGAGACCACCGCGCGGCCCTTGTTGTGCACGTCGAGCATCAGCTTGTGCGCCTTGTCCTTGGAGTAGCCGAAGTACGCCTGGAAGACGTAGGTGACATAGCTCATCAGGTTGACCGGGTCGTTGTGGACGAGGGTCACCCAGGGCACGTCGGGTTCGACGACGGCGGAGACCTCCTCGGCCGATTCGGTCCGTTCGATCTCGATAGGCGCAACGCTCACTTAGCCCATGCTGCCACTTGAGAGGGGGCGCCGCACAAACCGACCCCCCGCTCGGCCGCAACCTTCGCACGCCGTTCGCGCAGTATTCGTCAATCTGACGAATACTGCGCTAGCATCATCACATGAACGCTGCGGACCTTGGGCTGCCGGTGGACGTGCCGTCGACCGCGCTCTTCACCGACCAGTACGAGCTGACCATGCTGCAGGCGGCCCTCAGGGCCGGCACCGCGGACCGCAGGTCCGTCTTCGAGGTCTTCACCCGCCGACTGCCCGAGGGGCGGCGCTACGGCGTGGTGGCGGGCATCGGGCGGGTCCTGGACGCCGTCGAGAACTTCCGCTTCGACGCGGGCGTGCTCGGCTTCCTGCGCGAGCGGAACATCGTCGACGAGCCGACCCTCGAATGGCTCTCCCGCTACCGCTTCTCCGGCGACATCTGGGGCTACCCCGAGGGCGAGGTGTACTTCCCCGGCTCGCCGCTCCTGCGCGTCGAGGGCACCTTCGCCGAGTGCGTGCTCCTGGAGACCGTGATCCTCTCGATCCTCAACCACGACTCCGCCATCGCGGCCGCCGCCTCGCGCATGTCGGTCGCCGCCGGCGGCCGGCGGCTCATCGAGATGGGCGCCCGCCGCACCCACGAGCTGGCCGCCGTGGCCTCCTCGCGCGCCGCCTACGTGGGCGGCTTCGACTCCACCTCCGACCTCGCCGCCGGCTTCCGCTACGGCATCCCGACCGTGGGCACCTCCGCGCACGCCTTCACCCTGCTCCACGACACCGAGCGCGACGCCTTCCGCGCGCAGATCGACTCGCTCGGCAGCGGTACGACCCTGCTCGTCGACACCTACGACGTCACCGAGGCCGTCCGTACCGCGGTCGAGGTGGCCGGCACCGGGCTCGGCGCCGTCCGGATCGACTCCGGCGACCTGCTGCTCGTCGCGCACCGGGTACGGGCACAGCTGGACGAGCTGGGCGCGCGGGACACCAAGATCGTGGTCACCTCCGACCTCGACGAGTACGCCATCGCCTCGCTCGCGGCCGCTCCGGTGGACGCGTACGGGGTCGGCACCCAGCTCGTCACCGGCAGCGGCCACCCCACCTGCTCGATGGTCTACAAGCTGGTCGCCCGGGCCTCCTCGGCCGACCCGAAGGCCCCGCTGGTCCCGGTCGCGAAGAAGTCGCTGGGCGGCAAGGCGTCGGTCGGCGGCCGCAAGTGGGCCGCGCGCCGCACGGACGCCGAGGGCGTCGCCGAGACCGAGGTGATCGGCACCGGCCCGGTCCCGCCGGAGCTCGTCGACCGCCAGCTCCTGGTCGAGCTGGTCAAGGGCGGCGACGTGGTGGCCCGCGAGCCCCTGGAGGCGGCCCGCGCCCGCCACATCGCGGCGCGGGCGTCCCTGCCGCTGTCGGCGATGCAGCTGTCGCGCGGCGAGCCGGTGCTGCCGACCGAGTACGCCTGAGCAAGGCACGCGCAATGCCTCAGAGCGCCCCCTCCCTAAGGGAGGGGGAAGTCTCTAGGCTCGACCCCATTCCCAGGACCACCCCGCCGACGCCTCGCTAAGGACACCCGCCATGCACCGCGCATTGATCGTTGTGGACGTTCAGAACGACTTCTGCGAGGGCGGCAGCCTCGCGGTGGCCGGCGGCGCGGACGTCGCCGCCGCCATCACCGAGCTGGTCGGGGAGACGGCGGGGGCCGCGTACCAGCACGTCGTCGCCACCCGCGACCACCACGTCGAGCCGGGCGCCCACTTCTCCGACGAGCCTGACTACCTCACCTCGTGGCCGCGGCACTGCGTGGCCGGCACCGAGGGCGTCGGCTTCCACCCGAACTTCGCGCCCGCCGTCGCCAGCGGCGCGATCGCCGCGGTCTTCGACAAGGGCGCCTACGAGGCCGCGTACAGCGGCTTCGAGGGGCGCGACGAGAACGGCAGCACGCTCGCCGACTGGCTGCGCGCCCGCAACGTGACCGAGGTCGACGTCGTCGGCATCGCCACCGACCACTGCGTGCGCGCCACGGCCCTGGACGCGGCCCGCGAGGGCTTCCACACCCGGGTGCTGCTCGACCTGACGGCCGCGGTGGCGCAGGAGACCACGGACCGGGCCATGGAGGAGCTGCGGCAGGCGGGCGTGGCGCTGACCGGCAACCCGGTCGTCGCCCGGTCGTAGGCGCGCGCAGGCCCGCGTAGGCGCTCACAGCGCCTCAGGCGGCGGGGCTCAGGCGGCGGGGCTCAGGGGCGGGCTCAGGCGGCGGGGCTCAGGCCTCCGGGCTCTTCCGCCACCGGGGCCTTCGGCAGGGACCGTACCGGGTGCCACAGCTCCTGGGCGTCTATCCGCCAGAGCAGGCCGTCCGGGTGGTGCAGCACGGCCGTTATCTCGTCCGGTGTGGGCGGCTCGGCGTTGCCGCGGAGGTAGACGGCGCGCAGCCCCAGGTTCCGCAGCCGGGTCAGGGCGCGGGCACGGTTCGCCGCGTGCACCAGGAAGCGGACGGTGGCGCCGTCGCCGGCCGGGCTGGGCAGTCCGATGGCGACGACGACGCTGCCTCCCGGCAGTCTGCAGAACCCTCCGTTGGGCATGCGAAACCACTCCCCCGTGGAACTACTGTCAATAAGGTCGGGCGGCCATGAGCCGTAGACGCACCTAAACACGATCGGCCGCCGCCCGCTAGGGGGCGACGGCCGATCATGCTCTGACCTGCGGTTATGCAGGAGAATTCGTTGTTACTTCACCGACGGGCCAACCTGGACCGTGACCGTGGAGCCGTCCTTGGCCTCCTTGAGGACACGGATCTGGGTGTTGGTGTCAGTTACCTGGACACTGGCCAGCGGGGTCTCGGGGGACCAGTAGACACCCTTGTGGTCGTCGAAGACCGGGTTGCCGGCCTGGGACGGGACCCAGGTCGCGTTGCCCAGCTTGTGCAGCTGGAAGCCGTCCGTGCCGGAGATGCTGAACGGGGAGTCGTACGACTGGACGCGGGTGCGCATCAGGGTGCCGTCGCCCCACTTCAGCGGGCTCGGGTGCGAGTCGATCGGGAGGACGAGGCCCTTGCCCGGGTGCTGGGAGGTGTTGTTGTCCTTCTGGGACAGGTCCCACTTCCAGATCAGCAGACCGTTCTGGTACGGGTAGTGCTCGACCCAGCTCGCCTTGTCACCGGTGAAGCCGAAGTTGTACGGGCCGACCTTGAGGGTCTGGTCGTACGAGGTGTACTGGCGGTTCTCCGCGATGTAGTACTGCTCGTACTCCTTCGTGAAGCCCTTGCCGATGCGCGAGAAGCCCTTGGCGACCCAGCCGTTGTCACCGTTCTCGGCGTTGTCCGAGAAGACGGCGGCACCGTCGGCGGTCAGCGTGATGGCGTCGGCGGTGAAGCCCTTGCCGCCCGCGCCGCCGTCCGTCTGGTAGCGGAAGCGGAGCTGGAACTTCTTGCCCGCGTAGGCGTCCAGGTTGTACGAGAGCTTCTTGTACGCGCCGGAGGCACCGGTCAGCGCCGGGGCGCCGGAGGCGTCCTTCTGCAGGGCCACGCCGTCGGCCGTGCCGTCGAGGGCTGTCCAGTTGGCGCCGCCGTCGGTGGAGACCTCGGCGTACAGGAAGTCGTAGTCCTGCTCGATGTCGTACCAGCCCTGCAGGTCCAGCTGGGCCTTCGACTTGCCGGTCAGGTCGACGTCACGGGTGAGGGTGTTCTTGAGGTCGTCACCCATGTTGCTCCACCACTGGGTGGCGCCCTCGGCGGGGGCCACGACCTCGGTGGAGACCTTGCTCTTCGGCAGCTCGACGAGGAGCGCCTGCGGGTTCTTGGTGTTGTACTCCGAGACACCCAGCTTGAACTTGGTCTTGGTGGCGCGCTGCCAGTCGTTGACCTTGGCGTAGTTCAGCCAGCCGAGCTGCAGCTTGTCCCAGGCGCTCATGTCGCCGGGCATGTCGCCGATGGAGTCCTTGCCGGTGCCGAGCCAGGAACCGGACGACATCAGGTCCCAGAAGCCGGTCGAGTTGTCGCCGCCACCGGAGGTGTCGTAGTGGTCCGGCAGACCGAGGTCGTGGCCGTACTCGTGGGCGAAGACGCCGAGGCCGCCGTTCTCCGGCTGCATCGTGTAGTCGCCGACCCAGATGCCGGTGTCACCGATCTGCGTGCCGCCGGCCTTGTTGTCGGCCGGGCCGGTCTTGCCGGCGTCGGTGCCGTAGGCGTACCAGCGGTGGGCCCACAGGGCGTTCTTGCCCTGGACGCCGCCGCCGGCCGACTCGTCCTCGCCCGCGTGGACGATCTGGAAGTGGTCGATGTAGCCGTCGGGCTCGTTGAAGTTGCCGTCGCCGTCGTGGTCGTAACGGTCCCACTGGTCGTACTTCGACAGGTCCGCCTTGATCTCGGCGTCCGTCTTGCCCTTGGCCTTCTGGTCGGCGACCCAGGCGTTGACGCCGTCGCGGACGGTGTCCCACACGTTGGCGCAGTTGGTCTGGCCGCAGTAGTTGGAGCCGTAGCGGGCCTCGTTGTACGGGACCTTGACCCAGTCCGAGACCTCGCCGTCGACCGAGTAACGGCCGGAGGAGGTGCGCTCGTAGAAGGTCCTCATGGAGTGCTTCGGCTTGCCGGCCTTGTCCTTGCCGGTGCCGAAGTACAGGTCCTGGAAGTGCTGCTGGTTGTAGTCCGCCTGCCAGGCCGTCGAGTTGTCCTTCGCACGGTCGGGCTGGGCGATCTTGTTGTGCAGCGGGCCGGGCTCGCCACCGTACTTCGGCTTGAGGTCGGTGGTGTCGTCGTCCTTGCGGTCGACCAGGGTGGTGTTGTCCACCTTGTCGCCGAACTCGACGAGGATCGTGAAGATCTTGTCGGTCTTCTCACGGCCGAGCTCGACGTACTTCTTGTTGTCGAGCTTCACGACCTGGGAGCCGTTGCGCTTCTCGACCTTGGTCTCGCCCTTGAGCACCTGCTCCACGGCGGCCTTGCGAGCCTGCTCCTGCTGCTTGCTGAACGGACCGTCGAGGTCGTGGTCGACCGCGGTCTTGTCGATCGCGTTGGCCCGGGCCGCGGCGCTGGCCGCCGGCTCCGAGGTGTGCGAGTCGGCCCAGGCGGTGCCGAACGTCGAGGCGGTTGCGGCGGTGGCCGCGAGCACCACGACGACGGCGGACGCGCTGATCGCCCGTCGCTTGTTGGTCACTTGTTTCGTCCTCCCCAGGGCGCGCTCGACACCGGCGGATCTATGTGGGGTGTCCGCCCGGGCGGAAGCGCGCGTCACAAGTGACGACATTCGACCGGAGTTGAAGCAGAAAAGACAGATCTTGACTTGAACAGGCCAACTGCACTATGCGGGAGTGGATTTCCGATAGTCGAACGTCGAACGAACTCGGGGTGAGCGCGGACGAGGGCCAGGGCGGGCGCGGCAGGGGCGCATGCCAGGACCGGCGCTGGGCCGTGCGCCCCTGCGCCCCCTGTGCACCGGCTCGCGCGGCCCGTGGGTTAGGTCACGCTTACTTACGGTTCCGCTCGGGCATCCACCGTCATAGAGTCGTCCGTTGCCACGCTCGCTCCGAGGGACGGTACCCGTCATGCGCCCGAACGTCGTGAACGTCACCCAGGTCGCCTACGGTTCGGCCACCGTCGTGCTGTCGACGGCCGCCCTGCTGCTGCTCTCCGGCACGACCACGACGCTCGGCATCGCGGCGATCTGCGCCGCGGGGCTGATGTTGGGACTGCTGGTGGCGGTGACGATGCCGGTACGGGCGCGCGCCGTCAAGTCTCCCGACGCGGCCGGATCCCCGCACGAGGAGATCCGGGTGCCCGCCGCACCGGTGGGCGCGGGGGCGGACACCCGGATCGGTTCGTAGTCCGGGACTACTGCGGTACGGACACGACGACCGTCTTGGCGGCCTTGTCGTGCAGTCCCTGCTTGTACGGCTTGTCCACGAGGATCAGGATGAGCAGGAGCAGCGGCCACAGGCAGGCGCAGCAGATCAGCGCGGGCAGCCAGAGCACGAGCGCGCGGACGAGCGAGGTGCTCATCGGCGGCGTCGACCCGTCGTTGAGCATCGCGACGCGCAGCTTCATCCACTTCTTGCCGAGGGTCTGACCGCGCTGCGTCGCGATCATGACCGTGTCGTACGCGACGTACGCGACGATCGTGAGCAGCTGGAACGCCAACTGGCCGCCCCCGTTGAGGCTGTTGACGGTGGCGTCGAAGTTGTCGTTGTTCGCGGCGCGCTTGTAGACGTCGAACGGGATGCCGATGATCGCGAGCGGCACGGCGATGATCAGCCAGTCGATGATCCGGGCGACGATCCGGCGCCCGGAGTCGGCGAGCGGGGGCATGCCGGCGAGCGGGTCCGGGCCGCCGTAACCGTAACCGCCGTCTCCGCCGTACGGGGGCGGGGGCGGGGGCGGCGGCATGTTGTCGTACGGGTTGCCGGGCGGGGGCGAGCCGCCGGGCGGTGGACCGCCGGGTGGGGGGCCGGGCGGCGGTGGACCGCCGGACGGTGGACCGCCGGACGGTGGACCGCCGGACGGTGGACCGCCGGACGGTGGACCTGGCGGCCCCGAGGGCCGCTTGCTGAACGGGTCGTCCTCGGGCGGCGGGCCCGGGGGCGGAGGCGGCGGCTGATCGTTGCTCATGGGGGCAGTGCATCCCGCCCCCATGGCCCCCGCAAGGAATCGCCGCCCGTTCGGGGGACGGTGCCCGGGCGGCGGCTACCGGGCCACGAAGGTCCCGGCCGCCTTGTCGTGCCAGCACTGCCGCCACGGCCGGTCGAACAGGCACCACAGCACATTCAGCACCCCGACGCCGAGCAGCCCGAGCACCCCGTACACCAGCCACCGCCGCAGCGCGGCCCCGAACGTGGGCGGCTCGTGCGCCTCGATGTCCCGCACCTGGATCCCGCACACCTTCTTCCCCAGCGTGCGCCCCCACTTGGCGGTCGGCACCACCTCGTACACGACCCCGAGCACGAAGAACGCGGCCAGCACGATCCCGAACTGCACCGCCGTCGTCGAGTCGACCAGCCACACCTGCACGGTCACCCCGGACTGCCGCGCCGCCTCGATCTTCTCCTCGATGTGCGCGAGCGCCGCACTGACGAAGGGATACGCCACGGCCCCAACGGCCGCGCCGAAGACCGCCCCGTCGATGATCCGTGCCAGCAACCGCCGCCCCATCCCGGCCGGCCGCGCGGCGGCCTGCTCGCGAGCGGCGGAGGTGAAGACGTCGTCGACGGGAGGCTTCCAGGGGACGACGGGGGGCGCGGCGGAGTCGGGAGCTGGGCCGGACTGGCCTTGGGGGGCCCAGGGGGCGGGGGCGGCGTGCGGGGCGGCGGACTGCGGGGCGGCGCCGTGGGAGGCGGCGGCCGGCAGGGCCGCGCCGTGCGGGGCTGCCCCTTGCGAGGCGGCGGACTGTGGAGCAGCGCCGTGGGGGGCTGCCGCCTGCGGGGCGGCGGAGTGCGGGGCCGCGCCGTGGGACGCGGCGGCCGGCAGGGCCGCGCCCTGCGAGACCGCGCCCTGCGGGGAAGTGGCCGGGTTTATGGGCATCCCGCCGAGCCGCGCGGACGCGGCGGCGGGGGCCGCGGGCTGCGAGCCGACGGAGGGCCAGGAGGGCGCCACCGGGGCGGCGTTCGCCTCGGAGCGCGGCGAGGCGGTGCCGGACCAGGCCGCGGGGTGCCCCGGCCCACTGCCTCGGCCAGGCCCGGAGGCCGCGCCTTCGGCCGCGGGGCCTCCCGGTGTCACGGCCGGGGTGTCGTCGGAGCCCTGGACGCCGTTGCCGGCTGCGGAGGCCGCACCGGGCCCCCGGCCGCCGAAGTCGGCGGAGTCGCCCCGTACCGCCGCCGAGCCGGCACCGGCGGACGGCTCCGGGGCCGCGGAACCGGTGACGGCGCGGCCTGAGGCCTGCCCACCGGGGGGAGTCGCACCACGCGCGCCGTCGGTGCCGGCGCCGGGCGCAGGCCAAGCAGGGGACCCTCCGGACCCCTGCCCCGGCGCGGCCGCGCCGGTGGCGGCACCGCTGGGCGTACGACCGTCCGAAGGCGTCCCGGCCCCGGCCCCGGCCCCGACCCCGGCCCCGTGGACCGAGCCCGCCCCACGAGCGCCGCCCGTGCCGGCGGTTGCCGGCTCGGCGCCGCTCCCGGCGGCAGGCCAAGCAGGGGACCCGGCCGCGCCGGTGGCGGCAGCGCCGCCGGGCGTAGGGTCACCGGAAGGCGCGCCCGCGCCGGTCTGCGCGTCGGCCGCGGGCCAAGCCGAAGCAGCGTCAGCAGAAGCACCCGATCGGGTGTCAGTCGACCCACCGGCGGCGGGCCAGGCAGGCGCAGCGCCGGCCGCCTGGCCCGGCACCGCCGGGTGTGCCGCGTCGGTGTCGGCGGGCGCGGCCTGCTGTCCGCCCCCGCCGCCGGCCGCGGGCCACCCCGTGCTCGCCGAGCGCGGGTCCGTCGCGTCCGGGCGTCCCCAGGAGACGCGTTGGTCGCGCTCGCCGCCGAAGCCCGTCTGCTGGGAGGTGGAGGCCTGCCAGGCCGAGGCCGCGGGGGCCTCGTCCAGGAACATGGGGCCCGTTTCCTCGACCGAGGGGGCCGGCTGGGCGGCGGCGGAACGGGGCGCGCCGGGGAGGGCTTCGCCCTCCTTGGGGGCCGGCCGGCTGGTGCCGGGGACCCACGCGTTGCCGTTCCAGAAGCGGATGTACCCCGGAATGGACGGGTCCGGGTAGTAGCCCGCCTGCGGTACGTCTCCGCCGCCTCCTGGAGGAGTAGCCACTGCCCCGACTCCGTTCCGTCACAACGCCTTGATCCGCTCGGACCGCGCCCGCGGCCCAGGGAGGACAGTAACGAAGAACGACCCCGCTGGGACAAGGAGCCCACCAGAAAGCCCGCCTTCGGGGGACACCCTCACGAAAACGTCACCCAGAGTGATCCTCGGGCCCCCGCCTACCCCCGTAGACCGGCCCCGCACTCACGCCGGACCCGCTCCAGAAAATTTCCCAGAAACTTTTCCGTAGTCGCGTAATGGATCCGCCCGACGCCCCTCTCTCCCAGTGAAGGCCCACCCATGGGCCCCACCCAGAGAGGCCACCCGCCATGCAGAACACCGACAACAACAACGTCGTGGAGCGCGAGCTCGAGCTCAAGCTCGTCCTGTCCCCCGAGCGCTCCGTCGCCGTCCCCGCCCGCCTCGCCTACCGCACCGACGACCCGTACGCCGTCCACATCACCTTCCACGTCGGCTCGGACCACCCGGTCAACTGGACGTTCGCGCGCGAACTGCTCGTGGAGGGCGTGTTCCGGGCGTGCGGGCACGGGGACGTGCGGATCTGGCCGACGAAGGTAGACGGGCGGAACGTCATCCTGATGGCCCTGTCCTCCCCCGACGGCGACGCCCTCCTGGAGGCCCCGTCCGCGCAGGTTTCCGCGTGGCTGGAGCGGACCCTGCGCGTGGTGCCGCCGGGCACCGAGACCGAGCAGCTCGGCATCGACGACGGTCTGGCCGAGCTGTTCGCCACCACCGTCCTGGCGGACGAGCTGTGGCTGCGCGACCCGTGGCCGTCGGACGAGTCCGCGGACGGCGACCTGTGAGCCGCGGCCCGTGGACCCCGTAGAAGAGGACTCGAAGACGGACTCGAAGACGGACCCGGCGGAAGCGTCGACGGAGGACCCGGCGGAAGCCCCGGCGGAGGACCCGGCGGAAGCCTCAGAAAAGCTTGCCCGGGTTCAGCAGGCCCAGCGGGTCGAACGTCTTCTTGATCCCACGCTGCAACTCCACGCCCACCGGCCCGAGCTCCCGCGCCAGCCACTCCTTCTTCAGCACGCCCACCCCGTGCTCGCCGGTGATCGTGCCGCCGAGTTCGAGGCCGAGCGCCATGATCTCGTCGAAGGACTCCCGCGCCCGCCGCGACTCGTCCTCGTCGTCGTGGTCGAAGCAGACGACGGGATGGGTGTTGCCGTCGCCGGCGTGCGCGCAGACGCCGATGGTCAGCCCGTACTTCTCGGCGATCGCCGCCGTGCCCGTGAGCATCGCGGCGAGCTTCGTGCGCGGCACGCACACGTCGTCGATCATCGTCGCCGGCTTGATGGTCTCCAGGGCGGTGAGCGAGAGGCGCCGGGCCTGCAGGAGGAGTTCGGACTCGGCGACGGAGTCCGCCGGCACGACCTCCGTCGCGCCCGCGGCCCGGCACAGCTCCCCCACCGCGGCCAGGTCGGCGGCCGGATCCGGGGTGTCGAAGGCGCACAGGAGCAGCGCCTCGGTGGTGTCGGGCAGGCCCATGTGGGCGAGCTTGTTGACGGCCCGGACGGTGGTGCCGTCCATCAGTTCGAGGAGCGACGGGGTGTGGCCGCGCTCCATGATCGTGCAGACGGCCGCGCAGGCCGCCTCCGCCGACGGGAACTCGGCGGCGAGCGCGAGCTGGGCCGGCGGCTGCGGCTTGAGCGCGAGCACGGCCCCGACGACGACGCCGAGGCTGCCCTCGGAGCCGACGAAGAGCCGGGTCAGGTCGTATCCGGCGACGCCCTTCGCCGTGCGCCGGCCGGTGCGCAGCAGCCGCCCGTCCGCGAGGACGACGTCGAGACCGAGCACGTACTCGGCGGTGACCCCGTACTTCACGCAGCACAGCCCGCCGGAGGCCGTGCCGATGTTGCCGCCGATGGTGCACGTCTCCCAGCTGGAGGGGTCGGGCGGGTAGGAGAGGCCGTGTTCGGCGACGGCCCGCGACAGCACGGCGTTGACGACGCCCGGTTCGACGACGGCGATCCGGTCGACCGGGTCGATCTCCAGGATGCGGTCCATCCTGACGAGCGAGAGCACGATGCAGCCGTCGGAGGCGTTGGCGGCGCCGGACAGACCGGTGCGGGCGCCTTGCGGGACGACGGGGACGCGCAGTTCGGTCGCGGTGCGCATCACGTGCTGGACCTGTTCGACGGTGCGCGGGAGCACGACGGCCGCGGGGGTGCCGGCCGTACAGAAGCTCGCCATGTCATTGGCGTAGGAGGCGGTGACGTCGGGGTCGGTGAGCACGGCCTCGGCGGGGAGTCCGGCCAGGAGCAGTTCGTGGAGCCTCTCGTGAAGATCGTCCATACGTCCAGCCTGGCACCCGGGGCCATCGGTGTGAACCCGCCGTCGCCGGTGGCTCGTGTGCTCTTCGTACAGCGTTGTACGGGCGCACAGTGTGCGCCATGAGACCCGAGAACGTGTCGCGGACGGTCCTCGCCTCCGGCGTGGGCGCGGTGCTCGCGGCGACGGCGCTGCTGTACGTGCCCGAGCTGGTCGGCCGGACCCCGGAGCGGCCGCCCGGGGCCGCCGAGCGCGCGACACACGCGGCGAACGCGGGGGCCCAGGCGGCGCTGCCCGACCTGGTCGCGCTGATCGGCGACCGGGAGACGTGGCTGCGGGCCCATCCGGATGACGCGGCGTCATGGGCGCTGCTCGGCACGGCCTATACGGAGCGGGGGCTGCGGCGCGCGGATCCGGCGGACCTGCCGCGGGCCGAGCGGGCCCTGGAGCGCTCCCTGAGGACGAAGAGCGCCGGGACCAATGGGACCGCCGGGAACACCGGGAACACCGGGAACACCGGGAACACCGGGAACACCGGGAACGCCGGGAACTCCGGGAACCTGGACGCGCAGGTCGGCATGGCGGCCCTCGCGAACGCGCGCGGCGACTGGAAGTCGGGCAAGGAGTGGGGCGAGCGGGCCCGGAAGGCGGACCCGAAGCGCTGGGCCGCGTACCCGGTCCTCATCGACGCGTACGACGGTCTCGGCGACTACGCGGCGGCCCAGAAGGCGACCGAGACGCTGACCGAGCTGCACTCGGGCTCGGCGGTCAGCGCGCGTTCGGCACAGCTCTACCGCAACCTCGGCTGGCGCGAGGACGCGGGCGCGGCGGCCCTGGACGCGGTGGCGCTGGCGGAGACGGCCCCGGAGAAGGCGGCGGCGCTGTCCGGGGCCGGCGACCTGGCGTGGGAGCGGGGCGAGCCGAAGGAGGCCCTCGCGCAGTACGCGGCCGCGCTCGGCCTCGTAAAGGATCACGGGCCCGCTCTCGCTGGCCGGGCGCGGGCGCAGGCGGCGCTCGGCCGGACGCGGGAGGCGGTACGGGACTGGCGGGCGGCGCTGGAGCGGCTGCCGCTGCCGGAGTACGTCCTGGAGGCGGCCGAGCTGGACGAGTCGCTCGGCCTGGACGGGGACGCGCGGGCGCTGTACGAGCGGCTGCGGACGGCAGCGTGGCCCGGGGCGGAGGTCACGCTCGGTCTGCTGGAAGCGGACCACGGCGACGCGGCGCGGACGGCGGACGCGGTACGGCGGCTGCGGGCCGCCTGGGCGGGCGGGCACCGTTCCGTACAGGTGGCGGACGCCCTCGGCTGGGCGCTCTTCCGGTCGGGCGAGCCGAAGGAGGCGCTGACGTACGCGAAGAAGGCCACCGACGAGGGGCTGCGCAGCGCGCTGTTCGCCTACCACCGCGGGGAGATCGAGCGGGCCCTGGAGGACTACGGCCCGGCCCGCCGCCATCTCGCGGAGGCGCTGCGGATCAACCCGTACTTCTCGCCGCTGCTCGCGCCCCGCGCGAAGGAGGCTCTGGCGGCGCTCGGCGACCCGCCGGACGAGCTGCCCAGGGACGTGCGCCCGGAGAAGGACGCGCCACCGGAGAAGGACGCCCAGCCAGAGACGAACGCGCAGCCGGAGAAGGGCACCCGGCTCGGGAAGCCTGAGCGGCCCGGGAAGCCCGAAGTCCCGAAGAAGCCCGGCATGTAGCTGGGGTGCGGTGTGGGTGCCCCGGGCGGGCCCCCCGTACCCGCCCGGGGCGTGGCAGGGGCCCGGCCCGGTGCTGTCACCGGGTCGGGCCCCTGCCGTGCGAGGTGGCTGGAAAGCGGCAGCCGTCAGAGGTTGCCGCGCTTCTCCTGCTCGCGCTCGATCGCCTCGAACAGGGCCTTGAAGTTGCCCTTGCCGAAGCCCATGGAGCCGTGGCGCTCGATCATCTCGAAGAAGACGGTCGGGCGGTCCTGGACCGGCTTGGTGAAGATCTGCAGCAGGTAGCCGTCCTCGTCGCGGTCGGCGAGGATCTTCAGCTCGCGCAGGGTGTCGATCGGGACGCGGGTGTCACCGACCCACTCGCCGAGCGTGTCGTAGTACGAGTCCGGGGTGTCCAGGAACTGCACGCCGGCGGCGCGCATCGCGCGCACCGAGGCGACGATGTCGTTGGTGGCGAGGGCGATGTGCTGGACGCCGGGGCCGCCGTAGAACTCCAGGTACTCGTCGATCTGCGACTTCTTCTTCGCGATCGCCGGCTCGTTGATCGGGAACTTCACCTTGAGGGTGCCGTCGGCGACGACCTTCGACATCAGCGCCGAGTACTCGGTCGCGATGTCGTCGCCCACGAACTCCTTCATGTTCGTGAAGCCCATGACCTTGTTGTAGAAGCCGACCCACTCGTTCATCTTGCCGAGCTCGACGTTGCCGACGCAGTGGTCGATGGCCTGGAAGGTCCGCTTGGCCGGCGGCTCGACCATCGGCTGGGCGGCGACGTAACCGGGGAGGTAGGGGCCGTCGTAGCCGGAGCGGTCGACGAGGGTGTGGCGGGTCTTGCCGTAGGTGGCGATGGCGGCGAGGACGACGGTGCCGTGCTCGTCCTTGAGCTCGTACGGCTCGACGAGGCCGGTGGCGCCCTGCTCGACGGCGTGGGCGTAGGCGGCGCGCGCGTCCGGCACCTCGATCGCCAGGTCGATCACGCCGTCGCCGTGCTCGGTGACGTGGTCGGCGATGAAGCGGCCCCACTCGGTGGTGGCCTTGATGACGGAGGTGAACACGAAACGGGCGGAGCCGTTGGTGAGGACGTAGTTGGCGGTCTCGCGGCTGCCGTTCTCCGGTCCGGAGTACGCGACCAGCTTCATGCCGAAGGCCGTGGAGTAGTAGTGCGCGGCCTGCTTGGCGTTGCCGACGGCGAAGACGACCGCGTCCATACCCTTCACCGGGAAGGGATCGGCCTCACGCGCGGTGGAAGTGGTGTGATCGATGGTCTCAGTCATGTGATGAGCGTCCCGCCGGTCTGCAGGCTGCGCAATAGTTTCTTGTTCCACTGGTCAATCTGCCCAGCGACCGGCCAGTATGAGCGGGCGACTTGTACATGATGACCATCGGGAGGCCTTCGTGGCGATCGATCATCTGGACGGACGACTCATCGTCCTCCTCGCGCAGGAGCCCCGGATCGGGGTCCTGGAGGCGTCACGCCGGCTCGGCGTGGCGCGCGGCACGGTCCAGGCACGGCTCGACCGGCTCCAGTCGAACGGAGTCATCCGCGGCTTCGGCCCCCAGGTCGATCCGGCAGCCCTCGGCTATCCGGTCACGGCCTTCGCGACCCTGGAGATCAAGCAGGGCCAGGGTGCGGACGTGCGCGGGCACCTGGCGACCGTGCCGGAGGTCCTGGAGCTGCACACGACGACCGGACACGGGGACATGCTGTGCCGGCTCGTGGCCCGCTCCAACGCCGATCTCCAGCGGGTGATCGACCGCGTGGTCGGCTTCGAGGGCATCGTCCGGGCCTCGACGGCGATCGTCATGGAGAACCCGGTCCCGCTGCGGATCATCCCGCTGGTGGAACAGGCGGCGGAGGACCAGCCGCCGCGGTAGGCCATCACCCGCACATCCCCACTCGCATCCCCACTCGTATCCCTCACTCGCATCCTCACTCGCATCCCTCACTCGTGAGAGTTACAAAGAAGTCTCTGCAAAAAACCCTTGCAGAGGGTTCTTTGCAACTCTACTGTTGAGTCATGCCCGAGAAGCCCGAACCCGAAGCCGGACAGGAAGCCGCACACGAAGAGCGGCAGCCCGGCCCCCGCGTGCTGGACCCGCGCTCCCTGCGCGGGCTCGCCCACCCGCTGCGGATCCAACTGCTGCGCGCCCTGCGTCACCAGGGCCCTGCCACCGCCTCCCAACTGGCCGAGCGGCTGGGCGAGTCGAGCGGCGCCACCAGCTACCACCTGCGCCAGCTCGCCGCCCACGGCTTCATCGAGGACGCCCCGGACCGCGGCAAGGGGCGGGAGCGCTGGTGGCAGGCGGTGGCGGGCGGCACGAGCTTCGACGAGGCGCTGTACAAGAACCCCGACCCCGAGGTCCAGGGCGCCATCGAGGTCTATCTCCACGAGATCGCGAACATCCACACGCAGGAGCTGAACACCTACCTCGGCACCCGCCACCAGTGGGCCGACATCTGGGTGGGCGCCTCGGACATGAGCGACTTCACGCTCCACCTGACCCCGGAGCGGCAGAGCGAGCTCAACGAGAAGATCCACGACCTGATCAACGAGTACAGCACGGCCGCCGACCCGGACGCCGCCGACGCCCAGCGGGTCCGCATGCACCTGCACGCCTTCCCCCAGCACGGCGCGAACTGACCGCCCGACCGCCCGACCGCCACCACGACCGGAAAGGCCACATCCATGCACGCCGACGTCCACCTCGCACTGCACCGCCTGACCGCCACCGAACTCCAGCGGTCCGCGGCCACCGCCGCGCCGACCACTCCCGTACGCGTCCAACTGGGGTGGAGGCTCGTCGAGTTCGGCCTCAGGCTCGCCGTCGCCGAGCCGCAGGGCATAACCGTCCGCGCCGCCTGACCTGGCCGAGCGAGCCGAACGACCGAACGAGCCGAACGAGCGAACGAAACCGGGGGGACTCCACCGTGCGCTCACGCACCCGCACAGACACCCGCACAGACACCAGCACAGACAGCCGCACAGACAGCCGCTCACGCACTCCACTGGCGAGCGTCCTCACCGCCAACGCCATTTCCATCAGCGGCAACTCGCTCACCCTCATCGGCGTCCCGTGGTTCGCCCTGGAGACCACGGGAAGCCCCGGCAAGGCCGGCCTCGTCGCCTTCTGCGCCGCCGTGCCCGTCGTCGTCTCCGCGATCGCCGGCGGGCCCGTGCTCGACCGGATCGGCCGCCGCCGGGTCTCCGTCGTCTCCGACCTGGTCTGCGCGCTCGCGCTCGCCGCCATTCCACTGCTCAACGGGGCCGGGCTGCTGCGGTTCTGGATGCTGTGCGCGCTGATGGGCGTCACCGGCCTCTTCCACGCGCCCGGCGAGACCGCCCGCCATGTCCTCGTCCCCGACCTCGCCGAGCGCGCCGGCACGCCGCTGTCCCGCGCCGCCAGCCTCTACGACGCGGTGTCACGCGGCGCGCGGATGACCGGCGCCGCCGTCGGCGGCCTGCTCGTGGCGCTGATAGGCGCCGACACGGTGCTGTACGTGGACGGCGTCACCTTCCTGGTCTCCGCGCTGCTCGTCCTGGCGGGCCTGCGCGGCGTCCCGGCGGCCGAACCCCTGCGCGGCGCACCGGCGTTGAACCTCGCCGCCTACCGCGCCGACCTGCGCGAGGGCTACTCCTTCCTGCTGCGCACCCGGCTGCTGCTCGCCGTCGACCTGATGGTGATGGTCACCAACGGGCTCGCCCTGAGCTGGAGCGCGGTGCTCCTGCCGATCCACGCCCGCGAGGAACTGGGCGGCTCGGCCGCGCAGGGCCTGCTGGTCGCCGTCTTCGGCGGCAGTGCCCTCGCCGGTGCGCTGCTCTATGGCGCGCTGGGCCACCGCTTCCCGCGCCGCCCGGTCTTCACCGCGGGTTTCCTGATATCCGGCGCGCCGATCATCACGGCCGCGTTCACCGACACCGTCGCGCCGATGGTGGTGGCGGCGGTGCTCGGGGGGCTCGGCGCCGGGGTGCTCAACCCGATCCTCACCACGGCCTTCTACGAGGTGGTGCCCGAGGAACTGCGCAGCCGCGTCGGCGGCGCCAGCACGGCCGCCGTGCTGCTCACGACCCCGCTCGGCGGGCTGGCCGCCGGCTTCCTGGTCGAGAGCGTGGGCATCACGGGGGCGCTGCTCACGGTCGGCGGGGCGTTCGTCCTGGCCACCCTGTCGCCGCTGCTGTTCCCGGTCTGGCGCGAGCTGGACGCCCCGGCCTCAGCGCGCGCCTCCGCCCCCGCCCCCGCCTCCGCGCGCGCTTCCGGCCCTAGCAGCTCGGGATCTTCGACTCCTGGCCCTGCTCCAGAGCCCGCAGGGACGACACCGCGTCACTGAGCGCGGTGACCGGGACGAGCCGCAGCCCCTTCGGCAGCTCCGACTGCGCCTGGGAGCACTCGTCCTTCGGCACCAGGAAGACGGTGGCGCCGTCGCGCGCGGCGGCCTGCGTCTTCAGGGACACACCGCCGACGGCGCCGACCTTCCCGTCCGGCTCGATCGTGCCCGTACCGGCCACGGTCCGGCCGCCGGTGAGGTCACCGCCGTCACCGTCACCGTTGATCTTGTCGACGATGCCGAGGGAGAAGAGCAGTCCGGCGCTGGGGCCGCCGACGTCGGCGAGGTGGAGGTTCACCTTCACCGTCTTCGGGTCCAGCTTCAGATAGCCGAGGGCGGCGAGGGTGGCCGCGTCCTGCGACTCCTTCATCTGGCCGAGGTTGTGCTGCTCGATCTCCTTGTCGGACTGCCCCGGCGGGTAGACGGAGGACTTCGGCAGCACGGCCCGGTCGGTGCGGAACCAGGCGTCGGTCACGTCCCCGAGGTCGACGGAGGCGGACGGGCCGGTCGCCAGGATCGTGGTCATCCGCAGCTGTCCCTCGGTCGGCCGGACCGGGGCGCCGGAGACCGTGATCACCTCGCGGCCCTGGTCCTTGCCGAGCACGTCGGCGGTCGTGCCGGGCTGCGCGATCGAGAACGGCAGCGGCGCGAGCCCGGCGACGGCGAGCAGCGCGACGACGGGCACGGCACAGAACGCGAGGGCACGGGTGCGCGGGATACCTGCGAGACGGGAGAGCACGCCCCCAATCTACTGGGCGCCCGCCCGGTGGCCCGCTAGGCCGCCGGGCGGGCCTGGGGCAGCCGGCGAGCGAAGAAGGCGCCGACCCGGTGGCGTAGCGCCGCGACGGTCACGGCCGGGTCGGCGGTGCCGACGAGCGCGGCGCGGGTGCCGGGGGTCACCAGACCGGCGCTCTGGAGCTGGGGCACCAGGGCCGCGTAGTCGGTGAGCGCCCAGTGGTCGGCGCCCGTCAGCAGGGCGCGGGTGCCGGGGAGGCCGGCCCAGGAGCGTTCGATGCGGGCGGCGCCGTCGAAGCCGTCGGTGCGGAGGAGCAGCAGGGGCCGGTCGAAGTCGTGGAGGGAGCCCTTGGGGTCGAGGTCGTCCAGGTCGAGATAGCCCTCCAGGTCGGCGACGGCGCGGACGCGGCGGTCGCGGAGGGCGGTGTGGACGGCGGCGGTGCCGCCGGCGGAGTGCCCGTAGATCCCGATGGCGCGGGCGTCGGGGAAGCGGCGAGGGGGGTGCCCGGCGAGGAGGCAGGGGACGTGGTCGCGAAGGAGGCCGGGGAGGTGGTCGAGGACGAGACAGAGGTCGGCGACCCGGGTGTCGATCATGGTGCGGAAGGTCACCGGGTCCGGTTCCCCGCGCAGCACGGTGACCCGGATCCCGCTCGGCAGCTCCACCTGGCTGGCGTCGCCCGGGTGGTCGACGAGGACGACGATCCGGCCGTGACTGGCCAGGTCCTCGGCGAGATGGGTGCCGAGGGTGCGGGAGTCGCCGCCGCCCGGGCTGTAGAGCAGCACGGGCCAGGGCCCCGGCAGCGGGGGCGCGTCCAGGTGTCCGTGGGTGAGGACGGCGCCCCAGTCGACCGCGCCCGCCTCGGGCAGGCCGGGGTGGACGTGCGGCGCGAGTTGGGCGAAGACCTGGGCGGCGGCCGGGCTCAGCTGCGGGACGCGTGGGCAGCCGCGGACGGTGCGGGCCGGGTGGAGGACGGTGAGCATCACCTCGCGCGGGCCGCCGACCCACGGGTCGGTGCGCGAGGGGTCGGTGAGGTGGACGGTGCGCAGGCCGACGGGGTGCGGGCCGGTCGGCGCGGGCAGCCGGAGCGCGGGAAGCCGGACCGCGGGGGCGGCCTGCGCGATCCCGGGCAGGAGGGCGGCGGCGGTGCCGAGCAGGGCGCCGGTGAGGACGGTGCGCCGGGAGGTCGTGTGCCGAGAAGCCGTACGCCGAGAGTTCGTGCCTGGAGAGTTCGTGCGTCGAGAAGTCATGCAAGCATCGTCGGAGCGGTGCCCCTTGCGGCGCGAAGGTTCAGGGCCTGCCCGAAAGGCTGGCGGAAGACGGGGAGTTGTGCCGGTGCTGCGCATCCACTTCACGGCGGACGACTTCGCCCGGGTCCGCTTCGCGCCCCGCCCTGCCCCGCTCCAGGAACTGCACGCGGCCCTGGCGACGGCCGTCGCGCCCTGCCGGGACCCGCTGTTCGGCCGCTGGCGCGGCCGGGTCCTGCGCACCCTGCCGGCCGCCGCCGAACCGCTCGCCGACCTGGTGCCGGCGGGCCGCCCGCCGTCCTTCCTCGACGTCCTCGGCGACACCCTCGCCGACAGCTTCGACCTCATCCGCGCGACGGGCCCGGAGGTCGTCCGCGCCGAGCTGGCGCGGGTGTACGGGGCGGGGCCCGCCTCCCTGCCCGCACCGCGCTGGGTCCGGGGCCTGTACGTGGGCGAGGAGGCGTCCTGGCAGACCGTGCGCCGGGCCCAGCGGGCCGCGTACGAGACGGTGCTCGCCCCGGTCTGGCCGCTGATCCAGGACCTGCACCGCGAGGAGTTCGCCCGGCACGCCCTCGCGGTCGCCGAGCACGGCCTGGCCGCCGCCCTGACGGCTCTCGCGCCGGACGCCCGGCTGAGCGGTGCCGTCTGGGAGTGGCCGGCCTCCCCAGGACTTCGTCCGGAGGGTCCCCCGCAGGCCCGCGACGTCCACCTCGCGGGCCGGGGCCTGGTCCTCCTCCCGACCTTCCACCACCCGGCGGGCCCGCTCCTCCAGGACCTCCCGGCCCGCCCCGTGGTCCTCACCTACCCGGCGGGCCCCGGCCTCCCGCCCGTACCGGAAGCCGAGGGCGACCCGGACGAGCCCCTGGCGGCCGTCCTGGGCCGCACCCGCGCGCACCTCCTCCGCCTGCTCACCGAGCCCCACACCACGTCGGCGTTGGCACGGGCACTCGGGGTGAGCAATGCGACGGCATCAGCGCACGCGGGGGCGCTGCGGGCGGCGGGCTTGGTGACGACGAGGAGGACGGGCAGGTCGGTGACCCACGAGCGGACGTCGCTCGCGGACCTGGTGGTGGGCATGCGTTCCGCAGGGGTGGAAGGGTGGGCACACCCCCACATGGCGGCGCGCTGAACCCGGACCCGCGCCCCCTGGGCCGTGGCCCTGGCAGCCGCGCGCCCTAGCGCAACGCGTCGGCGACCTCCCGGGCCGCGTCCACGACGCGCGGTCCCACCCGCTCCGGCACCGCGTCCGCGAGCATCACCACACCGACGCTGCCCTCTATGCCGGTGACGCCGACGAGGGGCGCGGCTGCGCCGCTGGCGCCGGCTTCCAGCTCGCCGTGGGTGAGGGTGAAGCCGGGTTCGATGAGTTCGCCGGCGCGGGCCGCGAGTATGGCGCGGCCGGCGGCACCGCGGTCGAGCGGGTGGCGGAAGCCGGCCCGGTAGGCCACGTGGTAGTCGGTCCAGGTGGGTTCGACGACGGCGACCGCGAGCGCCTCGGCACCGTCGACGAGGGTGAGGTGGGCGGTCGCCCCGATGTCCTCGGCGAGGGAGCGCAGCGCGGGCAGCGCGGCCTCCCGCACGAGCGGGTGGACCTGCCGGCCGAGCCGCAGCACGCCGAGGCCGACCCTGGCGCGGCCGCCGAGGTCGCGGCGTACGAGGGCATGCTGTTCGAGCGTGGCGAGCAGACGGTAGACGACGGTCCGGTTCACACCGAGTCGGTTGGACAACTCGGTGACGGTCAGGCCGTGGTCGGTGTCGGCTAGCAGTTTGAGGACCTTAAGTCCCCGGTCGAGCGTCTGGGAGGTTTCCGCGGTCACGACGCCCTCTCCTTCGGAGTGAGTGACAGCGGACTCGTACGAAAGCTGCGGCACCGGTCCCATCGGCGACGCACGTCAGAGGCCGCCGGCAGGACGGGGCACACCGGCTGCGCTCCGCGGCGGCGCTGCCACGGGGCGTTTGCTTGAGCCGGGACAGTAGCGACCTGTCCCGCTCAGCGGAAGACCTCGTCCAGAATCCGGGCGCGTGCGACCGGATACGGGCGGTTCGGGACCTAAGTCGCCCGAACACGGGACTTTGGCGGACAAGGGCGCCCGGTTCGTCCCCGTAGCGTGGGAGGTGTGCCCGGTTCCGACCGTGGGGGCCGGTTCCGGACATGGCCGAGGCCCGTACGCCGCCTGCGTACGGGCCTCGATTCCGTTATGCGCCTTGTGTCCGGGGACGGCTCGGGAGCGGTTCCGGAGCGGTTCCGGAGCGGCTCGGGAGCAGCCCCGGAACGACTCGGGTACGGCTCGGGAGCAGCCCGGGAGCAGCCCGGGAACGACTCCTCGGGAGCGGCTCACCGCATGCGGGTGGCCCACTCCTGGACCTTCTTGATCCGCTCGCGGATCTGTCCGGCGGTCGCCTCGGCGCTCGGCGGTCCGCCGCACACCCGGCGCAGCTCGGTGTGGATCACGCCGTGCGGCTTGCCGCTCTGGTGAACGTACGCACCGACCATCGTGTTGAGCTGTTTCCTCAGCTCAAGGAGCTCCTTGTGGGAAACGACGGGGCGCCGTTCCGCCGGAAGCTCCAACAGGTCGGCCTCGGTGTCCGGCTTCTTGCGGCTGTGCGCGATCTGCCGGGCCTGCCGCTTCTGCAGCAGGAGCTGCACCTGGTCGGGTTCGAGGAGACCGGGAATGCCCAGGTAGTCCTGCTCCTCCTCGCTGCCGGGGTGGGCCTGCATGCCGAACTCGGCGGCGTTGTAGAGCACGCGGTCGAAGACGGCGTCGGACTCGAGGGCCTCGAAGGGCAGCATGTCCTGCTCGCCGGTGTCCTCGTCCTGCTGCTTCTCCGCCTCGGCCATCTCCTTCTCGGACTCGGCGTACGGGTCCTCCTCGCCCTCCTTCTTCGGCCGGTCGAGGACGTGGTCGCGCTCGACCTCCATCTCGCTGGCGAAGGAGAGCAGGGTGGGGATGGTGGGAAGGAACACGGAGGCGGTCTCGCCGCGCCTGCGGGATCGCACGAAGCGGCCGACGGCCTGCGCGAAGAAGAGCGGAGTCGAGATCGTCGTCGCGTACACGCCGACGGCGAGCCGCGGCACGTCGACGCCCTCGGACACCATGCGGACGGCGACCATCCAGCGGTCGGTGTTCTCGCTGAACTCGTCGATCCGCCCGGAGGCGCCTGCGTCGTCGGAGAGCACGACGGTCGCCTTGGTGCCGGTGATCTCGCGGATCAGCTTGGCGTACGCGCGGGCCGAGTCCTGGTCGGAGGCGATGACCAGGCCGCCGGCGTCCGGAATGGACTTCCGGACCTCGGTGAGCCGCTGGTCGGCGGCGCGCAGCACGTTCGGCATCCAGTCGCCGCGCGGGTCGAGCGCGGTGCGCCACGCCTGCGAGATCGCGTCCTTGGTCATCGGCTCGCCGAGCCTGGCGGCGATCTCGTCGCCGGCCTTGGTGCGCCAGCGCATGTTGCCGCTGTAGGAGAGGAAGATGACCGGTCGGACGACGTTGTCGTTGAGGGCGTTGCCGTAGCCGTAGGTGTAGTCGGCCGACGAC
Source organism: Streptomyces sp. NPDC004788 (assembly GCF_053601115.1). Classification (NCBI taxonomy): domain Bacteria; kingdom Bacillati; phylum Actinomycetota; class Actinomycetes; order Kitasatosporales; family Streptomycetaceae; genus Streptomyces; species Streptomyces sp. NPDC004788. The sequence goes on along the minus strand of NZ_JBSGBF010000038.1, from coordinate 41,833 downwards.
CGCCGGATGCCGTCGTTCCCCTCCTCGTACGTGACGAAGGGGATCGGGTTGGTGTCGGAGCGGAAGGGCGTGCCGGTGAGCGCGAGCCGGCGGGTCGCCGGCTCGAAGGCCTCCAGGCACGCCTCGCCCCAGGACTTGGAGTCTCCGGCGTGGTGGATCTCGTCGAGGATGACGAGGGTCTTGCGCTGCTCGCTGCGGTTGCGGTGGAGCATGGGCCGCACGCCGACACCGGCGTACGTGATCGCGATGCCGTGGTACTCCTTGCTGAGCGGCCCCGCGCTGTAGTCGGGATCGAGCTTGATCCCTATCCGCGCCGCGGCGGCCGCCCACTGCTTCTTCAGGTGCTCGGTGGGTGCCACGACCGTGATCTGCTGCACCACGTGGTGGTGCAGCAGCCAGGACGCGAGGGTCAGCGCGAAGGTGGTCTTGCCGGCGCCCGGCGTGGCGACCGCGAGGAAGTCACGGGGCTGCTCCTGGATGTACTTCTCCATCGCGCCCTGCTGCCAGGCTCGCAGCTTGTTGGCGGTGCCCCAGGGGGCGCGGCCGGGGAAGGCGGGAGAGAGGTGATGGGAGGAGGTAGCGGTAGTAGTCACGATCTCCGGTTCGACGCTCGTCCAGATATGACAACCGGGCCACCTTACCGGTGCGACTGCCGCGAGCGGCTATGGAAGGGACCGTGCCGCGGCAGCGTGAGAGAGTCCTCACACTGCTGGGGAACCGTATCCCGGCCCGTCTTCGGGACCGGCTTCGGGACCGTTTTCGGGACTCTTCTCGGGTCCCCTCCCGGACCCCTTCCGGACCGCGTCCCGGACCCCTTCCGGGCTCTCGCCCGGCCCCCTCCCGGCCCCCTTCCGGACCGCGTCCCGGACCCCCCGCGGCCCCCTGGCGCCCCCCGCCCGAAAGCCCTCCCTACAGCCCTTCCGACAACCCTCTCAAGCGCTCCGCGATGGCCGGAATGTCCGCCACTTCGCCACTAGCGACGCCCACGACCAGCGCATACGCCCGCTCCTGGCCGCCGTCCCCGAGATCCCCGAGATCCCCGAGATCGACTCCGTTGACGGCGAGGAAGGTCGCCGCGGAGAGCCAGGCGGCGCGCTTGTTGCCGTCGACGAAGGGATGGTTCGAGGCGATGGCGTGGAGGAGGACGGCGGCCTGCTCGTAGAGGTCGCGGTACGCGCTCTCGCCATACATGCGCGCCCGGGGCCGGTGCACCGCGGATTCCAGGAGCCCGGGCGCGCGGAGTTCGGGCACGCCGTCGCCGGTGAAGGCGATACGGGCGATGTCGGCCACCTCGGCGACGGTGAGGAAGCGGGCGGTGGCCCGCGTCGTGCTCATTCGCCGAGCCTCCTCAGCAGCGGGGCGTGCCGGAGGGCGAGCCGCATGGCCTCGTGCCGTACGAGTGTGGCTTCGAGGTCCAGGTAACGCTGGACGGCCTCGCCGACGAGCTCTTCGGCGGAGAGGCCCCGGGCGTCGGCGAGGTCGGCGAGGGCGGCGGTGTCGTAGGGCGGGACCATGCGCCGACGATAGGCGGGGCGCAGGACCGGGGCGAAGGATTTTCGACCAGGGGCCGGGGCGGCGTCTGCCCCCCCCGGGCGCCGGGGCGAAGGGCTTTCGACCGGGACAGGGGCGGCGTCTTGGATCACCCGGGGCCGGGGCGAAGGGCTTTCGACCCGGGGCCGGGGCGGCGGGCTTTCGCCGGGGGCAGCGGCGGCTGGGATCCCCCGGATTCGGGCGGCGGCGCGGGTTTTCGACGGCAGCCGCGCCGAGGCGCCTGGCACACCCCGGGTCAGGGGCTCGGGATGCGTCCGCTCCGCAGCCGCGTCGCGACCCACGCGCCGGCCGCCGCGACGACCGCCATCGGCACGAAGACGGCGGCGAAGGCCGCCGGGTGCGCGCCGCCCCCGGCTCCGGCTCCGGCTCCTGCCGCCGCACCGTCGGCGACGGCGTGCCCGACCGCTCCCCCGCCGAGCGCGGCGAAGGCGGCTCCGCCGGCCGCGAGCAGCAGGACATTGGACAGGCCGTCGGAGATCTGGAGGGCGGCGGAGTTCGCGCCTGCCTCCTCCGGCGGGGAGAGCTTCAGGAGCAGCACGCTCGTGGAGGCGATCGCGATGCCCATCCCGAAGCACCCGAAGGCCCAGGCCACGGCCACCACCCACACCGGCACGGCCTCGATCAGCACGCTCGGCGCGGCGAGGATGCTCAGCGCGACGAGCACCATGCTGCCCGCCACGAGCCGCTCGCGGTACGGCTCGGTGCGCGGCCGGGACTGCACCCACGAACCGAACGCCCAGGTCAGGCCGCCGACGGCGAGCGAGAGCCCGGCGAGCGTGGGGCTGAGGCCACGCTGGGTGACGAGCATCAGCGGTACGAACGACTCGGCGGCGATGAAGGATCCGGCGGCGACGCCGCGCAGCAGGATCACGGATGGCAGCCCGCGGGCCGCGCGGTAGGTGCCGCGAGGCAGCAGCCCCCGTACCGCCGGCACGAGCAGCGCCGCGCCGGCCGCGGCCGGCAGCAGTGACAGCCAGCGCAGCTCCTGCCCGGCGTACTGCAGCAGCGCCGCGCCGAGCGAGATCCCGAGCGCGAGCCGGATCCGCCGCGCGTCCCAGCCGGGTACGGGCGCGCCGGGGTCGGCGGGCCCGGACGCGGTCCGGCGTATCGCGGGCAGCGCGAGCGCCAGCGGGAACACGACCAGCACCGGGATGCCGACGAACACCCACCGCCACCCCAGCTGCTCGGTGATCGTCCCGGACGCCAGCGGCCCCACGACGGACGGCACGACCCACCCGGCGGCGAACGCGGCCATCATCGCGGGCCTCAGGTGCTCCTCGTACGCCCGGCTGATCACCACGTACAACGCGACGATCACCAGGCCGCCGCCGAACCCCTGCACGGCCCGGCCCAGGATGAACATCCACATCGCCCCGGCCGTCCCGGACAGCAGCAGCCCGGCCGCGAAACAGCTCATCCCGACGGCGATCGGCGCGAGCGGCCCGCTCCGGTCCGACCACTGCCCCGCCAGCACCATCCCGAACAGACTCGTCGTGAAGTACGCCGAGAACGCGAACGCGTACAGCGACACCCCGTCCAGCTCCCGCGCCGCCACCGGCATCGCCGTCCCGACCGCCGTCGCCTCGAACGCGATCAGCAGCACGACGGAGACGATCCCCACGCTGAGCGCCCGATGAGCCCGATCGAGCACGGACCCGCCGCCGGTGGGGGCGGGCGGCACGGCGGCGGGGGCGGCGGTCGGCGCGACATCGGTGTCGCGCGGTTCGAGGGCGCTCATACGCCCCAGAGTAAGGGCCGAACGCGGATATGACCCCTGTCCGTGGTCGCAGCCCCGCTCCCCCGATGGTCGTAGGACCGGGACGCCGCCCACCCCCCTGTGAACGCCGTATGGCAGTCGTATTGCAGCCCGAGCGAAACCGTTGAGCTGCCGGGCGCCCCCTCGTAACGTCTTTCTCGTCACCACAACGACCGTGTGCCCGAATGGTCAGGGGCTCGCCTGCAAAGCGAGTTACGTCGGTTCGATTCCGATCACGGTCTCGCGAGACGGGGCCGGCTCTCCTGAGGAGAGCCGCCCCTGTCCTATTTCGCGATGAAGACAGGCGTGTCGGGGAGGCCGGCGTTGTTCCGGCAGCCGAGCCTCTTCACGACGGCAAGGGTGACGGAATGGAGGATGGTGAGGTTGGCTTCGCGGACGGCGGGGGTGTCGGGCAGCTTGGATCGGTTGAACCTCAGCGCCCCTCGAATACGGGCGGGTTGCTCGTGAGACCCCTTGAGTCGGGGACTGACACATGTGACGAACAGGTATGCCTTCTTCGGCCCCGAGAACGCCTCCCGCCCCATCTCATATGGGTGCAGACCGACGGGTTGGGCATCTCCGATGAGGTCGCTGTCGTCATACCGGGCGAAGAGGATGTCGATCTGGTCCATGCCGTTGTCCGCCCTTCCAGCTCGACAGAGGGGACGACTCCGCGACCGCAGCCCACCTTGGGCGTAGTCCTCGGTCAGCTGCGCCACGACCCGATCCAGACCGCCCTTCGGATCGTGGTCGAACCTCTCGGTTCCCAGCACGGTTTCGAGAGCGCGGGCCGCATCGGGCGACAGGGTGTCGTCGCATTGCCGAGCAGCAGTGACACGCTGCTCCTCGGGCTCCTGGGCACCGTCGCAGGCGGTGAGGAGAACGCAGGCAACCAGTCCCGAGACGACCGACTTGAACGTTCTCCTCATGGCTTTCCCTGCCTCCATCGCTGATCAGTCCGTCTCCGGAGCATTGCCGGTTTGCCCGGCGAAGTCGTTGCCCTTCGCGTAGCCGATGTCCACGGACTCGATGAGATCCTGCTTGAGCTCGCCGCTCACTTGTGGGCGGTGCGCCTCGATGAAACGCTCCATCGGTGATTCGGCGCTGTACCTGCCGGCTTGATAGATGGCCTTTTTGTCGTCGTGGATCTGGCCCTCCGCGGATTCCTTGTGATCATCCAAGGACTTGTCGGACCAATCTCCGATGACTTGTCCCGCGAGCGTCTCCATCGCGCCCGACCCCGTGTCGACCGCGAGCGGAACGATGATCGCGGCAGCCCCCGCGGCGGCAGCGGTGGCCGGAAGGAAGGCAACGCCAGCCGCAATGGCTGCCGTGGTGCCGAACTCGACCCAGGCCGCCTTCTTCGCCTGCGCCTTCTCGTAGTCCTCATGGGCCTTCATTCCCTCGGCCTCGACCTGCTGGGCACGCGACTGGTCCAGCACTCCCTGAAGCGTGGCACCGGTCCTGGCAGCCTCACGGACATGCCCCTCATCGATCCGGCCGTCATGGCCTACCTGAGCCTCCAGCACACTGGAGGTGTAGAGACGCTCGGCCGTGGACACCGTGGCATACGCGTCGGGGTGCTGCCCGAGGGTGCTCAGGAAGTCGACTGCCGCGTCCCGCCCGAAGGACGGATGAAGTGCCAGGAGGGCCTTGGGGTCCTTTCCGTTGGCATTCGGCGCGTAAGGACTGCTGGGATCGTTATCGGTGAGTGCCCAGTTGAGATCGTCGATGTAGCCGGCGCCCATGTTCCCGAGGCTGTCCGCCAAGGCGGACTGGTGCTTCTTGAGAAGCGCCGCGTCTCCGCCGTATTTCTCGACGACGTGGGTCATGATCTCGGCCGTTGTTGCATCACGCCGGAGCTCTGGCCTGGGATCGTCCCACGCGTGGCCGAGCGTCGCCGCTTCCAACGCGTGCCCCAGGGCATCCGGCATGTAGTCCGCCGACTTCTTCATGGCGTCGGGGTCGTGGCCGTCGATATCGGGGAAGAACTCGTACTTCTCGTTGGCGAAGAAGTCGAGGTAGCTCGCGACGTTGTGGCCGTCCTTGTCCTTGCCGAGGTTCAGCGTGCCGCCGACGCTGCCGTCCCTCTCGTACGCCGTCGGTTCCGCCGAGAAGAACTCCTTCGCCGCCTCCGGGCTGTGCCCCAGCGCCTCCAGCATCGGAATCACCGGGTCGAACCCGGCGCCGTTCACGCCGGACGGGTTGAACTGGTCCTGCAACCAGCCCGCCATCATCGGCTTGCTGTTGGCGAAGAGGTACGGCTCCTTCGCGTGCAGTTGGGTCACGTGCTCAGCGATCGGTACCAGGAACTTCGGGTCGTAGTCCCCGTACCGCATGATGCCGCCGAGCAGCTGGTAGCCGAACGCCGGGTTGTTGTCGTACTTGGCGAGCGGGATGCGCTCGGTGCCGAGCCTGCGCATCTCGGTGGACCAGTGCTCGGTCCACTTGTCCCCGCCCTGCGTCGCCGTGGCGAGGTTGAGGCCCAGGTTCTTCTGCAGCGCCTGGACGTCCGCCAGCCGCTGCTTGTCCAACCGGCCCGTGTCGTCGTCGCACGTGTCGGTGGACAGCTGCCCGAAGAACTCCAGCGCACCCTTGGGCCCCAGACCGCCGTAGAACGCCCTGGAGAACTCCTTCGAGCCCTTGTTGTCGCCGAGCAGGTCGTTGAGCCGCACCAGCTCCTCGTGGGAGAGGTCCCGGCCCTTCCGGGCCAGGTCGACCGCCCGCTGGGCCTCCTCGGCGTCCAGGCTGGTGTACTTCGGCGCGCTGAAGTCGTGCTTGTCGCGGGTGATGTCGGCGCGGAGCGCGTTGGCGCAGGCCACGTCGGCGTCGTCGCAGTTCTCGAGGATGACGTCGATGCGGCGGCGCAGTGCCGCGATATCGACGCGCTGCTTGCGCAGGGCTTCGGCATGGACCTGGTCGTAGTCCGCGACCGCGTCCTTCGCCAGCGAATACGCCGCTTCGACGGTCCCGTCGCTCTTCACCACCAGGCCCTGGTGCGGCGCCTCCGTCTCGACGATCTTCCTGAGGTCGTCCTTTGCTTTCCTGAAGGTCTGGTAGCCGTCCTGGAGGACCTTGTGGATGCCGTCGGCCGCCTTCGCCGCGTCCACGAACTCCTTGGCCGTCTTGGCGATGAAGGGCTTCGTCACCTCGGCGTTCACGCCGCGCCAGTCGTCGTCCCTGGCCTTGGCGGCCATCGTCGTGCGGGCGTCCTCGGCGAGCGTGTCCAGCTTGGCCTTTATCTCGGACCAGCGGTCGGCGGCGGCCTTCATCTTGTCGAGCGGCGCCTGGTACACGTTGTCAAAGGTCAGCACGGTGTGCCCCTCCCCGCCGGCTTACTTGAAGTACTCGCTGATCCTGGACACGGCGAGGGCCGTTCTGATCTCCTCGTCGTCCTTCACGTGCGCGGCCGCGCTGTAGTCCAGGTGGTTGGAGATGTGCGCGCACGCGTCGAGCAGCGTGCGGAGCTGGGAGGACCAGGTCTCCTCGACCGCCGCCATGGCCGAACCCGTCCGAAATCCGTGCTTCGACAAGCCACTCGCGGCTTCCACCGTGTCGCCGCCCGCATGCTTCCCGTCCTTCAGCAGCCGCCCGTGCAGCTCGTACGCGGCATGTCCGATCGCGCCCAGATGGTCCTGCCGCACCTTGAGGTCGGCCGCGCCGCCCCCTCCGGGACCTGCGGGCGCTTGGTTCAGCCGCATGCCCACGCGGGCCGCGGCGGCGCTGCGCTCAGCGGCCCATTCCTCGTCGAACGACACGATTCCCCCCGGCGGTCACCCGCGTGGCTCGGTGGAGTCTTCCCTTCCGAAGGGCCGGAGTTTACTCATGCATACGGGTACGGCGAGCCGAAGACGTCAAGAACGTGCCTCGCACGGAACGCCGTTCGCCAGGCAGCCGTGCCTCTTGGAGCTGGGGAAACGCGCCTCGTCGTGGGCGCCGGTGCCGAAGGCTTGTACTCCGGACGTGTAGCGGGGTCGTCTCGTACGCGAGGAGAGGATCCCGCCCGGCGACGCCCGAGCACGGGCCTCCGCCGGATGCTTGCGACGCCCAAGCACGGCCCGCAGTAACCGCCGAGGGTGTCGTACCTCGGAGCAGGAAACGTCGAGGGACGACCACCAGCGGGCCCGGCAGTCACACCTGGCTGCCAGGCCCACCCGGGCTCAGCTGCTCGGGCTCGCTGTCGTACCCGGGACGGGTGCCGTCGCGGACCAGAACTCCGAGGTCACGTTCGGTGCCGTGGGCGGCTTGTTGTAGTAGTCGACGCCGTTGGGCGGAGACGTGGGAGGTGCGACGTCGGACTTCTCGACACAGGGCGTCGTCACCTCGAAGTGCGCCTGCCCCTTCCAGCCGATCAGCACTTTGGCCTGGAACCCATCGGGGCTCAGGTAATAGGCCGCCTGCTTGTCCTTGCTCGTCGCGCGGAACGTGAAGCCCTTGCTCTTCCAATGCCGGTCGACCAGGCCCAGGAACGCTCCCCTGCGCTCTTCGGAGATGATCGTCATCACGGTGCGCGAGCGATCGGTCGAGCAGTTGCCGGCCATGGTCGGCCGGTGCGTCCACTGCACCGGCGGAACGATAGCGGCGAGAACGTCATCCAGGATCTCGTCCGCCCGATCTGCGGCCTGCTGCATGTTCATCATCGGTACCTTCTCCTCACCGCTCCGCGCCGGTCCTCCGCTTGCCAGTGAGCAGCCCGTGAGAAGGAACGCGAGGCATGCGGCGGCCAGCGCTCGCAGTCCCTTCATCGTCGCGCCTCCGGAATGATCTTGCCGGGCTCACCAGCGACGATGGCAGCGATGTTGTCAGCCGACATCTGGTCCTTCTCAGGTGTGAAGTAGTTCGAGTGTGCATGGAGATCCGGCCGGGTCTCCCAGAACTCAGGAAACTTGACGTCCACCAGCTCGGGACCGGGGTCGACTCGGAACCTGGTGGCGCCGAATGCCTCGCTCGCCGGATCCTTGCCGAAGTAGATGTCGTCATGGCCGCGGTCGAACGTTTCCGCAACACCGTACCCAGCGAGTCCGCCTGAGATCGCGCCCGTGACCGTACCGACAGGGCCACCGGTCAGCGTGCCCACGATGCCGCCGAGCAGGCCGCCTCCGCCGGCCACCTTCGCTTCGTCCTTGCTCGGAAGCTTCGTGACGACGTCGTTGTCGGCCGCGCCGACGAAGACATGGCCCGGGTCGACGCCCAGATCCGTGGCCTTGTCCACCCCGACGCCGGGGCTACCCACCAGGATGATGTCGTCGACTCCCGGGATGCCACCGTCGTGAAGCTGGGTGGCCTGGCCGACCGTCAGCGAACCGTAGGAGTGGCCGATCGCCGTGATGTGCGCGTCCTCGCCGAGACCGTTCGTGGCCGACAGTCCTTCCATGAAGGAGCTGTACGCGGGGGCTCCCCGCTGGGCGTCCTCCTCCGACATCACGTCGATGTCCTGGGGAGCGTCGTAGCCCAGCCACACGATGGACGCACTCGACGGATCGTTCAGCTGGGCACCGCGCGCGGTGTCGTAGGCCCGCTTCACCGTTCCGTCCGCGAATTCCGCGTTGAGTTTGGTACCCAACCCGGGAACGTACGCCGAGACGTTCTTGGACGTGTCCGGGTTGCCGTACGCCACGATGGCACGTCCATTCCCCTGGTCTCCGACGCCGAGCAGGAACATGGGCGGCTCAGTGGTCGTGTTCAGCTTGTCCTGGATGCCCCTGAGACCGTCCAGCTTGGTCATGGACTCCTCGTCGCCCTGATCGAGGAGCTTCCCCATGAGCTGAGGCAGGTAGGCGCGGTTCGCTTCGTCCCGCGCCACTGCCGGAATGCCGTCCAGGTTGCCTATGGTGTCGGGGTACGCGGCCATGTACGCGATCCGGTCCTCCTCGCTGAGCCCGTCCCACCACTCCTTTCGCCTGGCGGGGCTCTCGTCCAGCGGGATGTGACTCTTGTAGACGTCATCCGCCGCACCGTGGACCGCGCCCGCGTCCTTGCTGACGTCGGCCCAGGTGTTCTCGGTGACGTCGAGGCCTTGCTCCGCCTTGAGTCGGCGCACGGCAGCGGCGTACTCACTGTCGATCGTCTGGGCCTCCGAGAGAGCGGTGCCGATCGCGTCGGCGATGTCCTGCGCTCTCGCGGCGTTCGGGTTGGGGTTCGTCGCAGCCGCGACGTCGTCCGCCATCCGCCCGAGGAACCCGTCCGACCGCCGTACGGTGTCACCCAGGGGCTTCTGGCCATCGACCTCCGGGCCGGCAGCCGGGTAGCTGACCGATCCGTCGGGATGCACCGTGAAACCGAGGTGCTCGGCATCGGCCAGTGCGTTGAGGAGCTTGCGCTGGGGTGCGGCGAGTTCCTCCGCCAGACCTTCGAGCGATACCTGCAGCAGACCGCACTCGGTGTGGATGTACTGGTAGTTCCGGCCGAGCCGGCCCAGCCGCATGGCCGCCGACAAGGTCCCCATCCCCTTGGTGACGTCAGTCAGCTTGGGGATGACTTCGCTGTCGACCTTTCTGCGGGACTCGTACGCCCGCTTGCTGACCTCGCCCCAGCCCTTCGCGGCTTCCAGCAGCTCGCTGAGCTTCAGGTCTTTCAGCTCCTGCATCGACATCATCACTGTCACCGACCGCCCTTGTCCTGCGTGGGCACGGGCGCCACGGCCGCGAAATCGGCCGCCAGGGAGTTCTCCATTTCACCGTGATCCTTGGCGACCTGTCGCAGCGGCGACTCCAGGTTGCCGGCCTCGTCCCGGACGGCCTTCAGCCTTTCCTGCCAGGAATACAGCACGGCGCTGAGCGCCGCGGTGGTTTCCAGCCCCTCGGTGTTGGCCTGAACGCCGGTGTGGGCGACCCCTAGTTGCGTCAATCCTGCGTCGGTGTCCGACCGCAGCTCCACAACGGCGCCCGCAGCGCTCGTCCACGGACCCTTGGACTGCTTGTAGTCCGCCTCCCCATGGGCCCCGCCGGACGCGGGAGCGACGCCCGAAAGGTTCATCCCCCGTTCCGAGGACGTACCCGCGCCCTCGGAACGACTTAACTGATCCAAACTGCTTCGCGGTTGCACTTCGGCAGCCATCGGCCCTCCCCGTTGTCAACTTGCCTGTACGGCAACGCGTTTCCGCTTCGAGTGCCCGGTCACGCTACCGGGATCACCCTGTCCGTACGCAAGTGCAACGGGGCATCCGCGCACGTTCCCTTCCGCCTGCCCGGGAAACGTGTCAACGCCGTCCCGGTCCCGGCGGCGGCCCGTACTGCGCGCTCTGCCCATACGAGTCCGACTGATCCTGGCCGGTTCGCGGGTACGGGTGTGCCGGCGGAGGGCCGAAAGGCGCGGCGGCCATGGGTGCCCCGTTCCGGCGGCGGGAGCGTACGACCACAGCCGTGGCGGCCCCACCGACAAGGACGGCGGCACCGATACCGAGGGCGATCCAGAGGCCGCTGTCGCCGCCGCTGTCGCCCTTCTCCTGTGCGGCAGGGACCGGTGCGGGAAGGGCGGACTGGATGGCTGACCGGGACGGGGCGGCGGAGGGCGACGCGGTCTCCTTCGCCGGCAGGTCCGGGATCGGCCGGACGTCGGCGGGGCCGGGGTCGCCCGGCGTCTTCAGGGCGCGGAGGGGGCGGATGGCGCCGTACCCGAGGTAGTCGTTGCGGCCACCGCCGTCGTTCGGGGCGGCGACGGTGTTCAACATGACTTTGAGGACCTGGTTGTTGGTCCAGTCCGGGTGCTTGGCCCAGATGAGGGCGGCGGAGGCGGAGGCGAGGGCGGTGGCGTCGCTGGTGCCGTGGGACTTGCACAGGCCGGTGCCGCCGCCGCAGGCGTGGACCATCTGGTCACCCGGCGCCACGATGTCGACCTGCGGTCCGTACTCGGACTCCTTGGTTCTGGTCAGCTTCTTGTCGATGGCGCCGACGCCGACGACGCCGGGGGTGGCGCCTGGGTACTCGACCTCGTTGGCCTTTTCCCCGCTGTTGCCGACCGAGGCGAAGACCAGTGCCCCCTTGTCGAGGGCGTACTTCACGGCATCGGTCAGCCCTTGGGAGCCGACCGTTGCCCCCAGCGAGATGTTGATGACCTTCGCGCCCGCGTCGGCGGCGTACCGAATAGCCGGGGGGATGTCGCGGTTGAAGTCGTCATCGCTGTCCTTCTGGCTTCCGCGACCCGCATCGAGGTGGGGCACACGTACGGGAAGAATCCGGGCGCCGGGCGCCAGTCCGAAGGCGCCGTTCCCACCGTCCCTGGCGCCGGTTCCGGCGATAAGGCCCGCCATGCCCGTCCCGTGTCCGTCGTAGTCGGTGAACTCGTCACCCGGCTTGTCGGTCGCGAAGTCCCTGCCGTCGAGCACGCGCCCTCTCAGGTCGGGATTGCCCTTCTCAACGCCCGAGTCGATGACCGCGACCGTGACGCCTTCGCCTTTGCTGATCTGCCAGATCTCCTCCGCGTGCAGGGTGTCCAGATGCCACTGCTGCGCACGGATGCTCTCGGCATGCGCGGGCCCGGACGCGATGCCCACCAGCAGCATGCCCAGGCCGGCCGAGGCGAGCTTCCGAGCCCGGCTCCATCGAATACCGCTGGTACGCATCTGCTCCCTCGCGCCGATCAGTCGATGACGGGCGGTGCCGTACGACGGCCGCCCTGCTGCCAGGTCTCTTCGTCCTCGACAAGGTAGTCGGGGCGCTCGCCCCGGTTCTCCTCGCCGTGGTTCGCACCGCGCACGAGACCGGATCCGCCGGGCGTGAACGGGCGCCCGCCCACGGCACCGGGCCGCTGCGCACGGCCGCCCACCACCCCGCCCGTCTCGGAGGCGAGCCGACGGCCGCCGCTGATGCCGCCCTGCCCGCCGCCGGGGCCGCCCGCGTGACCTCCCATGGGGTGACCGCCCATGGGGACACGGCCGACGCCGTTGCCGGTGCGTCCGCCGGTAGGCTCCTGGCCGATCACCGTGCCGCGAGGAAGGCCGGTGACGGGTCGGCCGGGGTTGCTCGGCACGGCGCGGCCGCCGGTGATGCCCTCGCGGGGCATCCCGGGCAGCGGGCCGGTCGGACCGAGCCCGCTCCGGCTACCCGGGACCGGAGGCGCCTTGACGCCGCTGACGGGCGGGATCGGGCGCGGAGCGCTCGGTCCCAGAGGAATGGTGAAGGGCGGCGCCAACGGAGGGATCGGCGGTTGGCCGATGGTGGGCGGCGTGACGGTCGTCGGAGGCATACCGGTGGTCGGCGGAGTGCCGGTCGTGGGCGGCGGCAGCGTGTGCACGCTGTCGATGCCCAGGTCGACCGGCGCCTCGGGCCGGATCACAGGCGTGGGCCCTGTGGTGTCGTGCGACGGTGGGACGACCTGTGCGTCGGGCAGTGACCTCACGTCCGGCTGAGCACGCGTCGTGCTCGTTCTGGTATCGGTGCTGGTGCCCGTGGCACGGGCCTCGTTCCCCGGCGTCGTTCCGAGGTACGAGGAACCATCCCTCATGTCGCGTTGCGGCGGTACGAACGCCGTCGGCGGCGGCTGGAACGACGGCATCTGGAAGCTCTTCATCTGCTGGCTCGACCACTGGTACGTCCCCGACAGCCGCTCCATCTCCCCCGCCGCCGCCTGCCTGTTCGCCTCCTCCTGCGCCTTGATCGCGGCCGCGTCCGCGCCGTCCGGCGCCATCTGCGACCGGGCGTTGCGGGCGATCGTCTGGGCGTCCGGGTCGTTGTGGTACTTCTGCGCCGCCGCCAGGTTCTCCTTGGCCTCGGCGTTGGAGGTGTAGCGGGGGATGGCGCTCTGGGCGGCGGCGATCGCGTCGGCGGTCTGGGTCAGCCAGTTCGCCGAGTGGGAGCTGTAGTCGGCGAGGCTGTGGGTGGTGCTGGCCAGGCTGGCGGTCCACTGCATGAAGGCCTTCTCGGCCTCGCCCTGCCACCGCACACCGCCCGGGCGCTTCTGCAACTCCTCCGCGATCTCCCGCATCTTCGTCGCGGCCCGCTCCAGGCGGTCGCCCGCGTCGCGCACGTGGAAGCTGCTGGCCTGGTCGAGCCAGTTCAGCATCTGCTGGTGCGGCATGGCACGGAAGTCGGTTCCGCCGCCGCCCCCGCCGTTGTCGTTGAGCTCCACCGAAGGTCAACCCTCCCCGAGTTCAGCCGAGGTCGGCGCCGGCGTCGCCGCCGGCCGTCTGCGTGGGCTTCGGCGCGGATGGCCGCGGCGCCGTCCCCGTACCGCCTCCCGTACCCGTCGCGTCCGGCTTCCCGGACGGCGTCGTGTCGTGGCCCGCCCGCTTGTCGGCCTCCGTCTTGGCATCCGCCACCCGCCGGCTGATGGCCAGCATCCGGCTGCGGATGTCGTCGTCGGTGTCCTCCATGCCGTTCTTGGAGATGCCGACGGCGATGCCCATGCCCTCGAGGCAGTCGGACAGCAGCCCGGAGAGCCTCGTCAGCTCCGCCAGCACACCTGTGTACGAGGAGAAGATCTCGTGCGCCTCGATCCACTGGGCGCCGCCCCCGCCGAACTGGCCGCGCGCCACCGGGTCGGCCCCCACCGCCTTCGGGGCGGCCGGAGAGGCGAGGAGGTCGGCGATCATCTCGTCGACGCCCTTCTTGAACTCCAACATCGACTCGGAGTTGTAGTGCAGGGCCTCCGCGCTCATGCCGCGCATGGCGCTCATCGCGGACGTGCCACCCGCGCCGTCCAGATACGCTTCCATGCCTGGCGCTCCTCCCGCATGAAACACAAACCGCGCTTCACATACAGGAGTTCACTCTAGAGCGCCCCTCAGACAGTCACCACCGCCGCCTGCGGCCTGATCGGCAGCCGGTTCACCGGCCGTCCCGTCGCCGCCCGTACCGCCGCCGCCACCGCGGCCGGCGAGGTCACCACCGGGACGGCGCTCGCCGGCTTCGCGCCGAACGGGGCCACGACGTCGCGCTCCTCCACCAGCTTCACGATGCGGATGTCGGGGGCGTCCAGGGCCGTCGGAAGGGCGTAGCCCGTCAGGTCGGGGTGGCGGACGAGGCCGCGGGAGGTGCGGAGGTTCTCGGTGAGGGCGGCGCCGACGCCCTGGGTGACGCCGGCCTCGATGCGGGTGGCGAGCTGGGCGGGGTTGAGGATGCGGCCGACGTCCTGGGCGACCACCATCTCGACGACGCGGACCGCGCCGAGCTCGACGTCGACGTCCACGACGGCGCGGATCGCGCAGAAGGCGAGGCCGACGAAGGCGTCGCCCTGGCCGGACTCGTCGAGCGGCTCGGTCGGGTGGGGGCGGCACTGGGCGGTGGCCCAGAGTTCCTTGCCGGCCATGGCCTCGGCGACCGTCGTGGACAGGACGCCGTCGTACGAGGTGATCTTGCCGTCGTTGATCTGGAGCAGCTCGGTCGACATGCCGAACTTGTGGGCCAGCGGCTGGAGAAGCTGGGTGCGGACCATCTTCGCGGCGCGTTCGACGGCACCGCCCGAGACCCAGGTGTGCCGGCCGTGGGTGGCGGGGCCGGCCGGGGGCTGGTCGGTGTCGACGGGGGCCACGTGGACCTCCTCGACGCCGAGGGTCTCCTGGACGATCTGGCGCGCGAGGGTGGAGAAGCCGGAGCCGGTGTCGACGGCCGCGCAGATGACGGTGGCGACGCCGTCGAGGACCCGTACGGTGGCCGTGGAGACCTCGTCGGTGCCCTCGGCGCCCAGCATGTGCACCATGCCGATGGCGTAGCCGACGCCCCGCCGGACCGCGCCGGGTTCGCCCGCGCCGTCCGGGCCGCCGGGCAGCAGCCAGTCCTCCTCCGGGGAGTCCATCGGGAGCTCGGGGAGCGGGAAGTCGCGTACGGCGGCGAGCAGTTCGGCGACCGGGGCCGGGCAGGTGACGGTCTGGCCGGTCGGCAGGATGTCGCCGGTGGCCAGGACGTTGCGCATCCGCAGTTCGGCCGGATCCACGCCCACCCGGGCCGCCAGCTTGTCCATCTGCGCCTCGTACGCCGCGCACACCTGCATCGCGCCCTCGCCCCGCACATGGCCGGACGGCGGGTTGTTGGTGCGCATCGCCCAGCCCTCGACGAAGGCGTGCGGGACGACGTACGGGCCGCAGGCGAAGGAGACGGCGGCGGCGAGCGACTCGGCCGAGGAGTCCGCGTACGCGCCGGCGTCGAGCAGGATCTGCGCCTCGACCTTCACCAACCGCCCCTCGGCGTCCGCGTGGTGGCGGTAGCGCAGCAGGGTGGGGTGGCGGTGGGCGTGGCCGAGGAAGGACTCCTCGCGGGTGGCGGTGAGCTTGACCGGGCAGCCGGTACGGAGGGCGAGCAGGCCGAGCGGGATCTGGAAGCCCGGGTCCTCGCGGTCGCCGGTGGCACCGGGGACGCCGGTCACGACGACCTTGACCTGCTCGGGCGGCAGGCCGAAGCAGGCGGCGGCGAGGTCGCGGTCGGTGTGCGGGTCGGTCGAGGCGGTGTAGAGCTCGACGCCGCCGTCGGGGCGCGGCACGGCGAGCGCGGCCTCGGCGCCGACGGGGGCGGTGTCCTGTCGGCCGATCCGGTACAGGCCCTCGACGACGACCTCGCCGGTCGCGTCGGGGTCGCCGAAGCGGAGCGGGATGTGCCGGATCAGGTTGCCGTCGGGGTGCAGCGGCGGCGCGGCGAACGCCTTCTCGGGGTCGGTGACCGGCTCCAGGACCTCGTACTCGACCGCGATGGCGGCGGCCGCGAGCCGGGCCGTGTCGGGGTGGTCGGCGGCGACGGCGGCGATGGCCTCGCCGTGGTGGCGGACCAGGTCGGCGGCGAAGACCGGGCGGTCGGCGACCTGGCGGCCGTACGTGGCGGCGCCGGGCAGGTCGGCGTGGGTGACCACGGCCCGTACCCCGGGCATCTCGGCCGCGGCCGAGGTGTCGATCGACAGGATCCGGGCGTGCGGGTGCGGGGAGCGCAGGATCGCGGCCCACAGCAGGCCCTCGGCCCACAGGTCGGCGGCGTACGGGTAGGTGCCCTCGGTCTTCGCGCGCGCGTCGGCCTGCGGGAGCGACACGCCGATGCCCAGACCGCCGGGCCCCGGGCCGGGAACGAGGCCGGAATCCACCGCCTCCGTGGTCGTCGGGTCGCTGGTCACGCGATGCCTCCGTCGTGCGGGTGAGGGATCTGGTGCGGGATACGGGCGCCGGCCTCGTCGCCGAACAGCGACACCTCCGGGTCCTCGCCCTCGGCGGCCTCGGCCCCGCGCGCGGCGACGACCTCGCGTACGGCGTCGAGCACGCCCCGGTAGCCGGAGCAGCGGCACAGGTTGCCGCACAGCGCCTGCCGGGTCTCCAGCTCGGTCGGGGCGTGGTTGCCCTCGAGCAGGTCGTGAACGGTCATGGCCATGCCGGGGATGCAGAAGCCGCACTGCACCCCGCACTTGGCCAGCGCCTTCTGCACGTCGGACGGCTCGCCGTCCACGGCCAGGCCCTCGACCGTCCGCACCTCGCTCCCGGCCGCGGTCGCCGCCGGCACCAGGCAGGAGGCCACGAGCCGGCCGTCGACCTGCACGTTGCACGCGCCGCACTCGCCCTGCGAGCAGCCGTCCTTGGCCCCGGCGAGACCCAGCCGCTCGCGCAGCACGTAGAGCAGCGACTCGCCGATCCACGACTCGGTGACGGGGCGGTCGGCGCCGTTCACGCGCAGCATGTAGGAGATGTGCGGGTGCTCGTCGCTGTCGACGGTGCTGTCCGGAGCGAAGACCTCCGCCACGACGGCGGGTGCGGGTGCCTGCTCCGAGGCCGGCACCGGCTCCGGCTCCGGTACGAACTCCGGCGACGCCGGCTCCGGGCCCCGTACGAACTCCGGCGACGGCTCCGGCTCCCGTACGAACTCCGGCGACGGCTCCGGCTCCGGCACGAGCTCCGGATCCGGCTCCACCCCTTCGTGCACGGGTGCGGGTACGGGTACGGGTTCACTTACAGGTACGGGCTCGGGCGCGGGCGCCGGCTCGGCCACGGGTACGGCCGCGGCCACGGGCTCCGGCTCCTGCACCGCCCACGGCGCCGGCGCGCCCCCCGGCAGCGTGGCCGGGGCGTCGCCCGTGTACTGCGCGAGCCGGGAGGTCGTGTACTCGCCCGAGTCCTCCAGCGCCTCCGCGCCGTCCTCGATCGTCGGGATGGTCCAGGAGGCGGTCGGGGTGTCCACGGACGGCCCCGGCCACACCGGCCTGTCCTCCGGCGCCAGCGGCGTCAGCGGGGTGATGAGCGGCGGCACGTACCCGTGCCCGGGCGCCTCCAGCGGGACGCCGTCCAGCATGAAGTCGGGCGGCAGCTGCACGAAGGCCGTGGCGTCGCCGTCGTACCCCTCGCTCTGCGGGATCGGCTCCCAGCCGCCCGCCTGCCCCGTGCGGTCCTCGTGTGCGTCGCTCACGACAGCGCCCTCCCCAGTGCCCGTCGGGCCAGCGCGGCGACCGTGCGCCGCAGGTGCAGTACGCCCGGGGGCAACTGCTCGTCGCCGGGCGGGTCCGGAACGCAGGCGGCGCCCACGTACTCGCCGAACGCGGTCAGCGCCTCCGGGGCCAGGCCCCGCTCGCCGTCCCAGTCGACCAGGGAGGCGATCCACTGCTCGGCCTCCAGCGGCCGCAGCGGCATCGGCGCGATCGCGCCCACCGCGCAGCGCACCCCGCGGCGCGCCGGGTCGAGGACGACGGCGACGGAGGCGGTGGCCCGGGCGGGGCCGGTGCGGCCGGTGGCCTTGAGGAAGACCTGCGGGGCGTGCAGCAGCGGCACGCGGACGAAGGCGACCAGCTCGCCGGGGGCGAGCATGTCCCGCCCGGCGAGCAGATGGCTCACGGGCAGCTCGCGGCTGCCGAGCGGGCCGACGACGACGAGGTCGGCCTCCAGGGCGGCGAGCACGGGCAGCGAGTCGCCGGTGGGCGCGGCGGAGACGACGTTGCCGCCGAGGGTGCCGGCGTTGCGGATCTGCGGCGGGCCGGCGACGCGCGAGGCGGCGGCCAGGGCGGGGATGAGGGCCGCGAAGTCGGGGCGGCCCATGCGGGCGTGGGTGAGGCCGGCGCCGAGCAGCGCGTGGCCGTCCTGGTACTGCCAGCCGCGGATCTCGTTGATCCGGCCGAGGCCGACCAGGCCGGCGGGGCGCAGCTGGCCGCGGTTGACGGCGGCCATGAGGTCGGTGCCGCCGGCCACGGGAACGGCGGCCGGCATCTCCGTGAGCGCCGCCACGGCCTCGTCGAGCGAGGCGGGCAGCGTCACGGAAGGCGTCACGGACCGCGCCGTGTGCGGTGCCGTCTGTGGTGCGTGCGTGGTCAACCCGCTGCCCCTTCCCGGTGTCCCCGGAGATCCCCGACCGTCCCGGCTGTCACGCCTGTGTGGGCGTACCGTACGTGCTCACCGCCCGGACGTGGAAACTCTGGCACATCTTCCGAGCCGTACGTCGCGAGGGTCCGCGAAGGACGTTCCGTCCGGGACGCGAGGGGAACTCCCGTGAGCGACGGTAACTTCCCTTTTGCCACGTGTGGGTGAACCCGGGGCGATAGCTACCTCACACGCGCGCCTCTTGCGCTCCCGCGCTGCCTCACCTGTTCGGGGGCGCCCCGTCGAGCGGGCGGCCGGGGACGCCGGGCCGGCGCTGCCAGGGGCGGGGTCCGGCGGGTGGCCGGTAGTCGACGCCGAGGGCGTCCAGGCGCAGGTAGTGGGCGTTCATCCGGCGCTCGAATCCGGCCAGGTCGCGGGCCTCGGGCGCGGGCAGCCGGGACCAGGCGACCTCGGCGAAGGCGGCGAGCCGCGGATAGGTCTGGTAGTCGACGCGGGACCGGTTCTCCATCACCTCGGTCCACACGTTGGCCTGGGTGCCGATGACGTGGGCGGCGGCCTCGGGCGCGAGGCCGGGCGGCACGGGCTCGAAGCGGTAGACGTCGGCGAGGGTCCGTACGTATCCGATGGGCATCGGCTCGTCGTCGCCCGGCGCCTGACGGTGGTCCAGGTACACGTGCTGCTCGGGGCACATGACGACGTCGTGGCCCGCCTCGGCGGCGGTGACCCCGCCCGCGTACCCGCGCCAGGAGGACACGGTCGCGCCCTCCGCCAGGCCGCCCTCCAGGATCTCGTCCCAGCCGACGAGCCGGCGGCCGCGGTCCGCGAGCCAGCGGTCGAAGTGGCGGATGAACCAGGACTGCAGGCCGTCCTCGTCGCCGACGCCGAGCTGCTTGATCCGGGCCTGGGCGGCCGGGGAGGCCCGCCACTGGTCCTTGGGGCACTCGTCGCCGCCCACGTGAACGAAGCTCGACGGGAAGAGGTCGAGCACCTCCTCGAAGACGCCCTCGAAGAAGCGGAGCACGGTGTCGGTGGGGGCGAGTACGTTCGGATTGACGCCCCAGGTGTCCCAGACGGAGAGGGCGGTGGTGTCGATGACGTCGGTGTTGCCCAGTTCCGGGTACGCGGCGATGGCGGCCTGCGCGTGTCCCGGCAGGTCGATCTCGGGGACGACCGAGATGTGCCGGTCGGCGGCGTAGGCGACGATCTCGCGGATGTCGTCCTGCGTGTAGTAGCCGCCGTGCGGCGTGTCGTGCCACAACGGCGAGGCCCGGTGCCCCCACTTGCTCCGTGCCCGCCACGACCCGACCTCGGTGAGGCGCGGATGGCGCTTGATCTCGATGCGCCAGCCCTGGTCGTCGGTGAGGTGCAGGTGCAGGACGTTGAGCTTGTGCGCGGCCATCAGGTCGAGCTGCCGGAGGACGTCGTCCTTGGGCATGAAGTGGCGGGCGACGTCGAGGAGGAGGCCGCGCCAGGCGAAGCGGGGTTCGTCCTCGATCGTCTGCGCCGCCAGGGCGGCGACGGGCCGCTTCCTGACGGGCGCCCTGCGGAAGGCGTCGGGACCGAGGAGCTGACGGAGCGTCTGGGCGCCCCAGAAGACCCCGGCCGGGCTGCCGCCGGTGATCTCGACGACCTGGTGGGCCAGGACGTCGAGGCGGTACGCCTCGGGGGCGAGGCCGTCGTCGACGCGCAGCCGGACGCTGTTCGTCGCGTTCGCGCCGGCCGCGTCGCGCAGCGGCAGCGCGAAGGCGGCGCCGAGCACCGTGCGCAGCCAGCGTTCGGTGGTCCCGGTCCCGGGCGCGGCGTCGAGCGTGGTCCGCCGGTCGAGGACGAAGCCGCAGCGGTACGGGCCCTCGACGCGTACGGGCGCGGGGATCAGGTCCGGTTCGGAAGCCACCCGGGTGAGGCTAGGGGCGGACCACCATCACCCACAAGAGGTCTGGACCAGTCGAAGCGACACGGCCCTCGTCCCGCGCGCCGAAGCGCACCGGACGCGAAACGGCCCTCGTCCCGCGCGCCGAAGCACGCCGGACGAGGGCCGCCCCCGGGCCGCGACGAGGCGGCCCGGACGACTGACGCCGGACTACTTGTCGCCCTTGCCGCCCTTGTCCTTGTCCCCGCCGGAGCCCATGGACTCGTAGATCTCCTTGCACATCGGGCACACGGGGTACTTCTTCGGGTCGCGGCCCGGTACCCAGACCTTGCCGCACAGTGCCACCACGGGAGTGCCGTCGAGGGCACTCGCCATGATCTTGTCCTTCTGGACGTAGTGGGCGTAGCGCTCGTGGTCGCCGTCACCACTGGAAACCTGCGGCGTCGGCTCGACGAGGGTTCCCGTACCTGCCCCGCGCTCGGGCTCGAGAGTGCTCATGAGGCCCAGGGTACTGAAAGCGCGGGGCCTCAGTTGAGCGACGGGTCGTCCGGGTACGTGGCGACCATCGCGAGCTCGCCCCGCTGGCGGCGCAGGACCTGGCGCCAGAGGGTGTCCGGGCGGGGCGAGGAGACGTCGCCGGGCTCGGACTCGACCACGTACCAGGCGCCGTCGCGGAGCTCGGTCTCCAGTTGGCCGGGGCCCCAGCCCGCGTATCCGGCGAAGATGCGCAGGGCGCCGATGGCCGGGCCGAGCAGCTCGGGCGGGGCCTCCAGGTCGACCAGGCCGATCGCGCCGTGCACCCGGCGCCAGCCGAGCGGGCCCTCGTCGCCGGGGATGACGGCGATGCCGAGGGCGGCGTCGAGCGAGACGGGGCCGCCCTGGAAGACGACGCCGGGCTCGCCGGCGAGCGCGGCCCAGGGCGCGAGGATGTCGCCGACCGTGACGGGCGTCGGGCGGTTGAGGACCACGCCGAGGGAGCCCTCGTCGTCGTGGTCGAGCAGCAGCACCACCGTGCGGTCGAAGTTGGGATCCGCCAGGGCGGGTGTCGCGACGAGCAGCCGGCCTGTGAGCGAGGACACCTCGGTCATGCGACACATGATCCCGCATCTTCGGCGATCGCGGGGGTTGTCCGGCCGGGTCCGGGGTAGGCGTGCGCCGTCGCGGCTTCGCCCCGCTCCGGGGTGCGGACCGGGGACAAGTGGACGGTGACGCTCCGCAAGATCACGTAGACGGAGGGTGTTGTGCCTCATTCATTACATTCGCGAGGCCCCCTCGGCCACACAATCGGGGTCTGATCGCCCCTTACCCTTTTCTCTGGCCACCCGACCGACGACCCGGAACGCGAGATCCATGACCGGCACAGACGATGTCCTGCTTGTCCACGGCGGAACCCCGCTGGAGGGCGAGATCCGCGTTCGCGGCGCGAAGAACCTCGTGCCCAAGGCGATGGTCGCCGCCCTGCTCGGCAGCGAGCCGAGCCGACTGCGCAACGTCCCCGACATCCGTGACGTCCGGGTGGTCCGCGGGCTGCTCCAGCTGCACGGCGTGACGGTCCGCCCCGGCGAGGAACCGGGCGAGCTGATCATGGACCCGACGCACGTCGAGTCCGCCAACGTGGCCGACATCGACGCCCACGCCGGCTCCTCGCGGATCCCGATCCTCTTCTGCGGCCCGCTGCTGCACCGCCTCGGCCACGCCTTCATCCCGGGCCTGGGCGGCTGCGACATCGGCGGCCGGCCGATCGACTTCCACTTCGACGTGCTGCGCAAGTTCGGCGCGACGATCGAGAAGCGCGCGGACGGGCAGTACCTGGAGGCCCCGCAGCGGCTGCGCGGCACCAAGATCGCCCTGCCGTACCCCTCCGTCGGCGCCACCGAGCAGGTGCTGCTCACCGCCGTCCTCGCCGAGGGCGTCACCGAGCTGTCGAACGCGGCCGTGGAGCCGGAGATCGAGGACCTCATCTGCGTGCTGCAGAAGATGGGCGCGATCATCGCCATCGACACCGACCGGACCATCCGGATCACCGGTGTCGACAAGCTCGGCGGCTACAACCACCACGCCCTCTCCGACCGCCTGGAGGCGGCCTCCTGGGCGTCGGCGGCGCTCGCGACCGAGGGCGACATCTACGTCCGCGGCGCGCAGCAGCGCTCGATGATGACCTTCCTCAACACGTACCGGAAGGTCGGCGGCGCCTTCGAGATCGACGACGAGGGCATCCGCTTCTGGCACCCGGGCGGCTCGCTCAACGCGATCGCCCTGGAGACCGACGTGCACCCCGGCTTCCAGACCGACTGGCAGCAGCCGCTGGTGGTGGCCCTGACCCAGGCGTCCGGCCTGTCGATCGTGCACGAGACGGTGTACGAGTCGCGGCTCGGCTTCACCTCGGCGCTGAACCAGATGGGTGCCCACATCCAGCTGTACCGCGAGTGCCTGGGCGGCTCGGCCTGCCGCTTCGGCCAGCGCAACTTCCTGCACTCGGCGGTCGTCAGCGGCCCGACCAAGCTGCAGGGCGCCGACCTGGTCATCCCCGACCTGCGCGGCGGCTTCTCGTACCTGATCGCGGCCCTCGCCGCCCAGGGCACCAGCCGGGTGCACGGCATCGACCTGATCAACCGCGGCTACGAGAACTTCATGGAGAAGCTCGTCGAGCTGGGCGCCAAGGTCGAGCTGCCGGGCAGCGCGCTCGTCTAGGACGGACAGGCCCCAGGGCCGCCGCAGAGGACGGACAGGCCCCGGGGCCCCGCAGGCGGACGCCCCAGGGCCCGCAGACGGACGACAGGCGGACGAACGAAAGGGCGGCCACCCCCTGACAGGGTGGCCGCCCTTCTGCTTGCCTCAGGCCGCCTCTACGGCCTCGGCGCGCTGCCTACAGGCCTTACTTGCCCTTGGCGGCTTCCTTGAGCTTGGAGCCCGCGGAGACCTTCACGCTGTAGCCGGCCGGGATGTTGATCGGGTCGCCGGTCTGCGGGTTGCGCGCGGTGCGAGCGGCACGGTGGGTGCGCTCGAAGGTCAGGAAGCCGGGGATGGTGACCTTCTCGTCGCCCTTGGCGACGATCTCGCCGGCGATCTCGGCGAAGGCGGCCAGCACGGCGTCGGCGTCCTTGCGGGTCACCTCGGCGCGGTCGGCCAGGGCGGCCACCAGCTCACTGCGGTTCATTTCTTTACTCCCGTGTTTCTTCTTGCCTGTGAGGCGGGTTGCCTGTGAGGCGGGCCACGCGGCGGGGCCGCATGATGGGCACTGCGAAGCCGATGCTGCCAGGGCCCTCGGACACTCCCCGGACCCGGGTCTGGTGCCGGACCCTCGCGCCCAGACCGCATCCTGCCCCCACCAGCGGCGGGAACGCCAATCCGGCACCCTCTGGGGTCACACGAAAAGCGCCAGTGGCCCGTACTGGTGACGTTGCGTCGACTCCGCGCGGACGGTGCGGAGCCGGACTACCACCCTAAAGGCGGGTTTGGGGTGCGGCGACTCGCGACACGCTCGGCGGCACCCGCACGGGCACCGCGCCGCCACCGCACCCCGGGGAGCCTCAGACGCCGTTGACGCCGTTGTTCGCGCCGGCGCCCGCCGCCTTGGCCGCGTTGCGCACCGCGCCGGCGACGGCGCCGGCGACCTTGTCGTTGAAGACCGACGGGATGATGTAGTTCGGGTTCAGCTCGTCCTCGGTGACGACGTCGGCGAGCGCGGTGGCCGCGGCCAGCATCATGTCGGTGTTCACCGTGCGGGACTGGGCGTCGAGCAGACCGCGGAAGACACCCGGGAACACCAGCACGTTGTTGATCTGGTTCGGGAAGTCGGAGCGGCCGGTGGCGACGACGGCGGCCGTCTGGCGGGCGATCGCCGGGTCCACCTCGGGGTCCGGGTTCGCGAGCGCGAACACGATCGCGCCCTCGGCCATCGCGGCCACGTCCTCGCCGCCGAGCACGTTCGGGGCCGAGACGCCGATGAAGACGTCGGCGCCGACGACGGCCTCCTTGAGGGTGCCGGTGACGCCCTCCGGGTTGGTGTTGTCGGCGATCCAGCGCAGCGGCGTGCCGGCCGCGGCGTCCACCAGGTCCTCGCGGCCCGCGTGCACGACGCCGTGGATGTCGGCGACGACGGCGTGCTTCACGCCGGCCGCGATGAGCAGCTTGAGGATGGCCGTACCGGCGGCGCCGGCACCGGACATGACGACCCGTACGTCCCCGATGCCCTTGCCGACCACGCGCAGCGCGTTGGTCAGCGCGGCGAGCACGACGATCGCGGTGCCGTGCTGGTCGTCGTGGAAGACCGGGATGTCGAGGGCCTCGCGCAGCCGGGCCTCGATCTCGAAGCAGCGGGGCGCGGAGATGTCCTCCAGGTTGATGCCCGCGAAGCCGGGGGCGATGGCCTTGACGATCTCGACGATGGCGTCGGTGTCCTGGGTGTCCAGGCAGATCGGCCAGGCGTCGATGCCGGCGAAGCGCTTGAAGAGGGCCGCCTTGCCCTCCATGACGGGCAGGGCGGCCTTGGGGCCGATGTTGCCGAGGCCGAGGACGGCGGAGCCGTCCGTCACGACTGCGACGGAGTTGCGCTTGATGGTGAGGCGGCGGGCGTCCTCGGGGTTCTCGGCGATCGCCATGCACACCCGGGCCACGCCCGGGGTGTAGATCATGGAGAGGTCGTCCCGGTTGCGGATGGGGTGCTTGGACGCCATCTCGATCTTGCCGCCGAGGTGCATCAGGAACGTACGGTCCGAGACCTTGCCGAGGGTGACGCCCTCGATGCCGCGCAGCTGCTCGACGATCTCCTCGGCGTGGGCCGTGGAGGTCGCGGCGATGGTGACGTCGATGCGCAGCTTCTCGTGGCCCGACGCGGTGACGTCGAGACCGGTGACGGAACCGCCGTGGGACTCGACCGCCGTGGTGAGCTGGGAGACCGCGGTGCCGCTCGCGGGCACCTCGAGCCGGACCGTCATCGAGTACGAGACGCTGGGCGCCGTTGCCATGGCCGTGTTCCTCTTTCCCTAGCTTCGTTGCTACGCCGACCGGCTGGTTGCCCGGCGGCGCCCTCCGATCGTCGCACCTACCTGCCGGTAGCAGGTAATACGGTCTTTTCGTTTTCGGAAAGTAGTTTCCACCATACGAGAGACGGTGCGGAAACAGAAGGGCCGCCGGGGAAGCGGCCGGGAGAAGCGACCCGATGAAGCGACCGGGAGAGCGGAAGGGAGGGCAGCCGGGAGAGCGGGCGGGAAACGGAAGAGGTCCCCGTCACCCGAAGGTGACGAGGACCTCTGCAAGCAAGTGACACCGACCCGCCATGCTCGCCTCGCGGCAAGTGGTCCCTCTGAGGGACGAAGGTTGGGCCCGGGGGCTTGGATCGAGCCGGTGTCACGACAAGGCTAACAAACCACCCGCGCACGCGATTCCTCCGGCGCGGGATGACTTGAAATCAGTCCCGCAGGAGGTCCGGCACGCCGTCCGCGTCCGGCAGGTCCCGGTCGCCCGAGATCACCGTCAGCGCCTGCGTCGACCGGGTGAGGGCCACGTAGAGCACCCGCAGACCGGCCGGCGACTCGTCCGCGATCTCCGCGGGCGAGACGACCACCGTGGCGTCGTACTCCAGGCCCTTCGCCTCCAGCGAGCCGAGCGCCACCACCCGGTCGCCGAGCCCGGCCAGCCAGCCGGCCGCCTCCCTGCGCCGGTCCATGGCGACGACCACGCCGACCGTGCCGTCGACCTCGCCGAGCAGCCGCTCCGCCTCCGACCGTACGGTTTCGGCCAGCTCGCCCTTCTCGGCCACGGGTACGAAGCGGGGCTCGACGCCCGTGGAGCGCACCGCCTTCGGCGCCTCCTTGCCGGGCATCGCGAGCGCGAGCACCTTGGCGGCGAGCTCGGCGATCTCGGCCGGGTTGCGGTAGTTCACGGTGAGCTCGAAGCGGCGGCGCGGCCGGGTGCCGAGGGCCTCGTCGCGCGCCGCGGCGGCCTCGTCCGGGTCGGACCAGGAGGACTGGGCCGGGTCGCCGACGACCGTCCAGGTGGCGTGCCGGCCGCGGCGGCCGACCATGCGCCACTGCATGGGCGTGAGGTCCTGGGCCTCGTCGACGATGACGTGGGCGTACTCCGTGCGCTCCGCCGCGAGCCGCTCGGCCCGCTCGCGCTGCGTCTCCTCCCGTACCGGCATCAGCTCCTCCAGGCCGGTGAGCTGGTCCAGCGGGTCGTACTCGCGCTTCTTGCGCGGCCGGGCCGGCGTGCCGAGGAGCGTGGCCAGTTCGTCGAGGAGCGCCACGTCGTGCACCGACAGGCCGGGACGGCGCAGCGAGCGCGCGAGACGGCGCACCTCGCCCGGGTTGAGCACCCGGCGCGCCCAGCGGCCGAGGCGCTTCTCGTCGGCCATGGCGTCGAGCACCAGGCGCGGGGTGAGCTCCGGCCACCAGGCGTCGAGGAAGCCGAGGAAGGAGTCCTCGGTGGACACGTCCTCGTCGAAGGAGGAGCGCAGCTCGGCGGCGAGCTCGGGGTCGCTGTGCCGGCCGGCGGCGCCGGACTTGGCGTACAGCGCGTCGAGCAGCAGCCGGCGGGCGCGCGGCCGCAGCAGGTTGACCGGTGCGGTGCCGCCGAGCACGTTGTGCCGGATGCGCCTGAGCTCGTCGGCATCCAGCTCCAGGCGGCGGCCGAAGGCGACGACGCGGAGCAGGGTGGGCGTGCCGGCCGGTGCCTTGGGGGTCTCGTCCTCGTCGCCGTCCTCGCCCGCTTCGTCCCCGATCGCGAGCTGCGTCTGCGCCTGCGCGTGCGCCTGCGTTCTGGGCGCGGGCGTTCTGGGCGCGGGCGTCTCCAGGGCGCCGCGGGCGGCCTTGCGCAGCACGGCGAGCATCCGCGACGAGCCCTTGATCCGGGCGACGGCCGGCTCGTCGTACGCGTCGGCCTCGACGCCGTCGACCAGCGAGCCGAGCGCGCGGATGGCGACCTGGCCCTCCTCACCGAGGGAGGGCAGCACGCCCTCGGTGTACGAGACGAGCAGCGGGGTCGGCGAGACGATCAGGATGCCGCCCGCGTAGCGGCGCCGGTCCTGGTAGAGCAGGTAGGCGGCGCGGTGCAGGGCGACGGCGGTCTTGCCGGTGCCCGGCCCGCCCTCGACGTAGGTCACGGAGGCGGCGGGCGCCCGGATGACCAGGTCCTGCTCGGCCTGGATGCTGGAGACGATGTCCCGCATGGTGTGGCTGCGGGCCCGGCCGAGCGCGGCCATGAGGGCGCCGTCGCCGATGACCGGCAGCTCGCGCCCGTCGAGCGTGGCCTTCAGTTCGGGGCGCATCAGGTCGTCCTCGACGCCGAGCACCCTGCGGCCCTTGGAGCGGATGACCCGGCGCCGTACGACCCGGCCCGGGTCCACGGGCGTCGAGCGGTAGAAGGGGGCGGCGGCGGGCGCGCGCCAGTCGATGACCAGCGGGGCGTAGTCGGAGTCGAGGACGCCGAGGCGGCCGATGTGCAGGGTCTCGCCGATGTCCGCGGTGCTGTCGGGGCGTACGGCGTCGTCGGCGGGCTCGACGGAGGTGTAGGCGCCGTCGGGTCCCTTCTTGCCGTCCTTGCCGTGGAGCAGGTCGATCCGGCCGAAGAGGAAGTCCTCGAACTCGTTGTTGAGCCGGTTGAGGTGGATGCCGGCCCGGAAGACCTGGGCGTCGCGTTCGGCGAGGGCGCCGGGCGTGCCGACCTGGCCGCGCTTGGCGGCGTCGGTCATCAGGAACTCGGCCTCGTGGATCTTCTCCTCGAGGCGGCGGTAGACCTGATCCAGATGTTCCTGTTCGACACCGATCTCACGGTCCCTGACCGTGTCGACGGCTTCCTGCGCGGCCACCTCGGGCCCCCTTCTGACGTGCACTGGGCAGCCGTCGAGCGTACGCCACCCAGGGGCGATATGTCAGGGGCGGGCCCCTTCTCGGCGGGCCGCCGCGCCGTGGTCCGGGTTCTCCAGCCGGGCGGCGCGGTGCCGGGCGACCCGGGCGCGGTTGCCGCACGCCTCGCTGGAGCACCAGCGGCGGCGCCGGCCGCGCGAGGTGTCGAGGTAGCAGCGGCGGCAGCCGGGGCCCTCGCAGCGGCGCAGCAGGACCCGGGCGGCCGGGTCGGTGAGCAGGTCGACGGCGTCGCGGGCGACGGCGGCGAGCAGGGCACGGCAGTCGGGTTCGCGGCTGAGGGTGCGGACGAGACGGCCGGAGCGGGTGGGTACGGCGCGAGGCGCGGGCGGCGCGGCCGCGGCGGCGAGCGCGTTGAGCAGTTCCAGGGCGGCGGGCCGCACCGGGCGGCCCTCGACCTGGGCGGTGACCAGGTCGGCGACGCAGTCGCGCAGCTCGCGGAAGGCGCGCAGCCACCGGCTGTCGAGGGCGCGCAGGCGGACGGCGGGCGGGACGAGGCCGGTGGCGCGCAGGAAGCGGGCGAGGGTCTCGGGCCGGTCGAGGGGTTCGGCGGCGAGGTCGAGGCAGACGCGTCCGGACACGAACCCCGCCGCCCGAGAAGCCATGCCCACGCCACCCCTCCCGCCTCGCCGGGACCCGTCGTCGGACCCGTCGCCGGACCCGTCGTCGGACTCGTCGTCGGACTCGTCATCAGGGTGCTACCGGGAGCCGGGTGTGGCCAGGGGGCGCGTGCCCGGCAGTGGCCGGGGAGGCGCGGGAAACGGCGGAAAATGAGTCGGCCCGGGCGTACGGGGGAGCCGCCCGGGCCGACTGGAAACCGAACGGCTCGGGGGGTTGCCGTCCGGTCGTCCGTGGAGTCCTCGCAGGTCAGCGCGAGGCACCGCCAGCATGAACGTTGAACGGTTTAATATCTACGAGCCGTTTTTCCTACGAATTCGCACACGGGAAAATCAAGACAAGGCACAAAGCGCAACGTACATGCACAGGCACAGGGGGTGTGGTGAACAAGACGGCACTACGGGCCCTCCTCAAGGAGCGCCGCGAGCTGATCGCCCCCGAGGCGCACGGCCTCTCCCGGCCGACCGGTCGCGGCCGCCGCGCCCGCGGCCTCTCGCAGCAGCAGGTCGACGAGCTGACGCTGCGCGCGGTCGACACGTACAACCGCCTGGAGACGGGCCGCTACCCGAACCCGCCCGCCGACTACCTCCGCCAGGTCGCCCGCCTCTTCGGCCTGAACGAGCAGGAGTGGGTGTCGCTGTGCCGGTACGCGGGGATCGGCGACCCGCCCGGGCCGCTGCACGCCTCCTCGGGCCTGGAGGTGCCCGGGGTGTGGCAGGAGGCCGTCGACGGCATCTCGCACATGGCGTACGTCACCGACGCCTCCTGGAACCTCCTCGCGCACAACCGGCACTTCGCCGACATGTACCCGGGCGGCCGGGCCCCGGCGAACACCATGCGCTGGATGCTCCTCGACAAGGAGGCCCGCGACACCACCCTCATCGACTGGCGGCACGGCTGGGCCCCGCTGATCCTGCCCCAGCTGCACGCCGCCATCGCCGCGCGCCGCGACGACGAGACGTTGCGGCGGATCGAGCGGGAGGTCCGGGACGACCCGGAGCTGGGCCCGCTGTGGGAGGCGGGCGGCGCGCACATCCACCCGGACGGTGACGAACGCCCGATCCACCACGCCCTCCTGGGCCGCGGCCACGTCACGATCTGCGCCGCCCAGCCGCTCACCGCGCCGGGCGCCCGGCTGATCATCATGATCTTCCGCCCGGGCCTCCAGAAGGCCCACGCCCGCGCCCCGATGCTCCGCGCCCGCGCCTCGGAGTTCTAAGGCAGCGGCGGCGGGTCGTCGTGCAGGATCCGCTGGAAGAGGTGGGAGTCGCGCCAGGCGCCGTCGATGTGCAGGTAGCGGGGCGCGGTGCCGATCTGCTCGAAGCCGCACTTGGCGAGGACCCGCTGGGACGCGTGGTTGTCGAGGAGGGTGGACGCCTCGATCCGGTGCAGGCCGAGCTCCTCGCGGCCGGCCCGGCAGACCTCCTCGGTCAGGGCGGTGGCCAGGCCCCGGCCGCCGTACTCCGGGTCCACCCAGTAGCCGAGCGAAGCGCTGCGGAACGGGCCGAGGACGATCCCGGAGAGTATCGCCACACCCACGACCCGCTCCCCCTCGGGGAGTTCGTCCACCGCGAACCAGCGCCGGGCTCCGTCGCCGAGCCGCTCGGCCTGGCCCTGCGGGGTGTAGTACGCCTCGGGGCGGTACGGCTCCCAGGGCCGCATGTACGCGCGGTTGCGCGACACGGCCGCGGCGAGCGCGGCGGCGTCGGCGGGGGACTCGGGGCGTGCGGGTCTGATCCGTACGGTGCTCATCCGCGTACCGTAAACGCCCGCGCGGGCCGACGCGACGCGCTAACGGCCCTCCTCGGCCCCGTACTTGGTGTCCGCCGCCGGGTCGAGCGCGAGCCGGTAGCCCCGCTTGACCACGGTCTGGATGAGCCTCGGCGTGCCGAGGGCGGTACGGAGCCGGGCCATCGCGGTCTCCACGGCGTGCTCGTCGCGGCCCGCGCCCGGCAGGGCGCGCAGCAGCTCGGCGCGGCCGACGACCCAGCCGGGGCGACGGGCGAGCAGCCCGAGCAGGGCCATCCCGGCGGGCGGCACGGGGCGCAGCGCGCCGTCGACGAGGACGGCGTGGCCGCGGATCTCGACGCGGTGCCCGGCGACCGGCAACACCCGGGCCCGGGCGGGCAGTTCGCGGCAGAGCAGCTGGACGAGCGGGCCGAGCCGGAAGCGTTCGGGCTGGTGGGTGTCGACGGAGAGGGCCTGCAGCGGCAACGCGGTCACCGGGCCCACGCACACCGCGAGCACGTCGTGCCGCAGCGCCGTCACCAGCTCGTCGAGCAGCCCGCGCTCCCGCGCCCGGTCGATGAGCGAGGCGGCGGCCGGGGCGCTGGTGAAGGTCACCGCGTCGAGGGCGCGGGCCACGGTGGCGTCGAGGAGCCGGTCGAGCGGGGCGAGGTCCTCGGGCGGCATCCAGCGGTAGACGGGGACGGGCACGACCTCCGCGCCGCCCTCGGTGAGCGCCTCCACGAAGCCGGGCAGCGGCTCGCCGTGCAGCTGGAGCGCGATGCGCCGGCCGGCGACGCCCTCGCCGAGCAGCCGGTCGAGGACCTCCGCCATCGACTCGGAGGACGGCGACCAGGACTCGGTGAGCCCGGCCGCCCGCACCGCGCCCTTCACCTTGGGTCCGCGGGCGAGGAGTTCGACCCCGCGCAGCCGGTCGAGGAGCGCCTCGCCGAAGCCCCAGCCGTCGGCCGCCTCGATCCAGCCGCGGAAGCCGATCGCCGTGGTGGCGACGACGACGTCCGGGGCGTGGTCGATGAGGTCCTTGGTGGCGGCGAGGAGTTCGGTGTCGTCGGCGAGCGGCACGATCCGCAGCGCGGGGCCGTGGACGACCGCCGCGCCGCGGCGGCGCAGCAGCGCGATGAGTTCGTCGGCGCGCCGGGCGGCGGTGACGCCGACGGTGAAGCCCGCGAGGGGCCCGTGCCCACCCGGCCCGGGGGCGCCCGCGGCCTGGTCGCCCGCCTGCTGCTCGTCCGCTACCGGCTCGCCCGCCTGCTGCCCACCCGCGGCCTGGCCACCCGCGGCCTCCGCGCCCTGCCCACCCGCGGCCTGGTCGCCGACGCCCCGCTCGCCCACGGTCTGCTCGCCGACGCCGTGGTCGCCGCCGGGCCGCTCGCCCGCGACCTCCTCGGCGGCGCCACGCTCATCCGCGCCCTGCTGCTCGTCCGCAGCCTGCTGCTCGCCCACGCCCTGATCGCCCATGCCGTGCTCATCCCCTGCCTGGCTCGTCCACGCCCGCCGACACTGCCGGGCCGGGATGTCGGTCCGGGTTCACCCGTATTTCCTGGTCGTTACGGCCCTCCGCGACCACTGTGACGCATCCCTCCGGCTCACACCTCGGCGGCGGCGCGCGACGGCAGGACGTCGGCCGCCGTGTCGGGCACGGGCGCCACGGTGGACGGCCGGCGAAGGTATACCGCCCAGGTGACGGTCATGCACGCCGCGTAGAAGACGAGGAAGGCGACAAAGGCGCCGGTGCCGGAGCCGGTCGAGCTGAACGACTCCCGGAAGGCCAGGTTGATGCCGAGGCCGCCGAGCGCGCCGACCGCGCCGATGAGCCCCATGGCGGCGCCGGACAGCCGGCGGCCGTGCGCCTCGGCCGCCTCGCCGCCGAGCCCCTTCTCGTAGCCCTGCGCGAGGAAGATGGCCGGGATCATCTTGTACGTGGAGCCGTTGCCGAGGCCGCTGAGCGCGAACAGCGCGACGAAGCCGACCAGGAACACGGCGAGCGACCCGGCGACGGAGGCGTAGAGCACGACCCCGGCGGCGACGGCCATCGCGGCGAAGGTGGCCAGGGTGATCCGGGCGCCGCCGTGCCGGTCGGCGAGCGCGCCGCCGACGGGCCGGACGAGCGAGCCGAGCAGCGGGCCGATGAAGGTGAGCGAGGCCGCCTGGAGCGGGGTGCGCCCGAACTGGGTCTGGAGCACGAGCCCGAAGGCGAAGCTGTAGCCGATGAACGAGCCGAAGGTCCCGATGTAGAGGAAGGCCATGATCCAGGTGTGCCGCGCCTTCACGGCCTCCCTGGCGGCGCCGGTGTCGTTCTTCACGGGCGCCAGGTTGTCCATGAACAGCGCGGCGCAGACGGCGGCGACCACGATCAGCGGCAGATAGACGCCGAGCACGATCCGCGGGTGCAGGGCCCCGGCGGTGCCGATGACGAGCAGCCCGACGAGCTGGACGACGGGTACGCCGATGTTGCCGCCGCCCGCGTTGAGCCCGAGCGCCCAGCCCTTCTTCCGCAGCGGGAAGAAGGCGTTGATGTTGGTCATGGAGGAGGCGAAGTTGCCGCCGCCGACCCCGGTGAGCGCGGCGACGAGCAGGAACGTCCCGTACGAGGTCCCCGGCTCCATCACCGCGTACGCGAGGCCCGTCGGCAGCAGTAGCAACAGCGCGCTGAACACCGTCCAGTTGCGGCCGCCGAAGCGGGCGACGGCGAAGGTGTACGGGACGCGGATGACGGCCCCGACGAGGGTCGCGGTGGCGATCAGGAAGAACTTGCCCGCCGGGTCGATCCCGTACTGCGGCCCCATGAAGAGGACCATGACCGACCACAGGCTCCAGACGGAGAAGCCGATGTGCTCGGAGAGCACCGAGAACCACAGGTTCCGGCGCGCGGTCCGTTCCCCCCGCTCCCGCCAGAAGGTCTCGTCCTCCGGCTCCCAGTGTTCGATCCACCGGCCGCCCATCTCGCACCTCCGCGCTGTCGGTTCCCTTGTCCGACCGACGCTAGGAACGCCGCGTTTCCGGGGGCGGCGCCGTGAGGTGACGGGGACGGAACCTTGCTCTCACCCGGAGCGCGGGGCTGCTGTGAGCGCGCCCAGCGCTTCCCCGTCGGGCAGCCACGAGCCGGGCGGGCGCGCGTGCCACCCCTCCCGGGCGCCGATCTCGGCGGCGGCGCGGCGCAGGGCGTCGAGGGCGGGGTGGCGCAGGCCCCGGCGCCAGACGAGGCTCACCGGCGACAGCGGCACGGGGTCGACGAGGGGCCGCAGGACGCTGCCGGGCATCGGCGGGAAGTCGACGACGGCGAGGACCGGGGTCGGGGCCTTGGCCATGACCCGCCGGAACTCCTCCCGGCCGACGACGAGCGGCGCGGGCGGCGCGACCCGGATGCCGCGGCCCTCGAAGAGCCGGGCGGCGAGGTCGGTCCACTCGGGGGTGCGGTCGTTGCCGGCGCCCGCGTAGACCTGCCGGCCGGCGAGCGCGTCGAGCGGGACCTCGGCGAGGCCGGCGAGCGGGTCGCCCTCGGGCAGCAGCACGGCCATCGGCTCGTACCGCACGAACTGCGCCTCGACCCGGGCCCGCAGCTCGGGCGCGAGCCCGCCGTACCGCCCGAAGGAGGCGTCGAGCCGCCCGGTGAGGATCTCCCGTACGGCGCCGGTGAGTCCGCTCTCGTAGCGGGCCATCAGCTCCAGGTGCGGGGCGAGTTCACGGGCCCGCGCGAGCACCCGTTCGTGGGCGAGGCCCGCGCTGTTGAGGTCGACGAGCAGCGCGCGGACCTCACCGCGGAAGGCGTCGGCGAGTTCGTCGTGGGCGGCGAGCACCTTGTGCGCGTACGGCAGGAGCCGTTCGCCGTCGGCGGTGAGCGCGACCTGCCGGGTGCTGCGGACGAACAGCTCGGCGCCCAGGTCGCGTTCGAGGCGCCGGATGTCCCGGCTGAGCGCCTGCTGGGCGACGAAGAGGCGGGCGGCGGCGCGGGTGAAGTGGAGTTCCGCGGCGACGGCGACGAAGGCGCGCAGCAGACGGGGGTCGAGGTCGTTGGCGGGGCTCACTTGCCGCAGTCAACAACAGAAGTGCGTGAATGGCGACCGATTTGGTGTTGGACCGCCAGGGCCATGCCAAATGACCCTTGATCCATGCCGCAAAGCACCCCGGACCTGATGCTCACCCCCGCGGGCCCCGCCCTCACTCCTCGCTACCGCGAGACCCCCGCTCGGATTCGCCGTACCCCTCGCACCCCCGCGAACCCCTACCTCCGCCTGTTCGCCCTCCCCGGCGCCCGCGCCTTCACCCTCGGCAATCTGATCGCCCGGCTGCCCATGGGCATGTTCAGCGTCAGCGCCGTCGTCATGATCGCCGGGGCGTACGGCTCGTACGCCCTCGCCGGCGCCGTCAGCGCCACCGGCATGGCCGCCGGAGCGCTCACCGCGCCCTGGATCGCCCGGCTCGTCGACCGCCACGGCCAGGCCCGGGTCGCCGTGCCCGCCACCGTCCACGCGGTCCTCGGCCGGCTCGTCCTGCTCCTCTGCGCCCACGCCCAGGCACCCGCCTGGACCCTCTTCCTCACCACCGCGCTCACCGCCACCGCCCCCAACACCGGCGGCATGTCCCGGGCCCGCTGGGCCCATCTGCTCAGGGACGCCCCGGACGCCAAGGCCGCCCTGCACACCGCCAACGCCTTCGAACAGGCCGCCGACGAGCTGTGCTTCATGCTCGGCCCGGTCCTGGCCGCGTTCCTCTGCTCCTCGCTCTTCCCGGAGGCCGGCACGCTCGTCGCCGCCGCCCTCTTCCTCGCCGGCGTACTGCTCTTCGCCGCGCAGCGCACCACCGAACCGCCCGTCGCCCCGCGCACCGCCGCCGCGTCCGGTTCGCCGCTGCGGGTGCCCGGCATGCCCGCGCTGCTCGTGGTGTTCCTCGCCACCGGCGCGGTCTTCGGCTCGATGGAGGTGGTCACCCTCGCCTACGTGGACGGCCCCGCCGCCGGCCCCGTCCTCGCCCTCCAGGCGGCGGGCTCCTGCGCCGCCGGCCTGCTCTACGGCCGCGTCCGCCGCGCACCCGGCCTCGCCATCTGCCTCGCGGCCATGGCAACCCTGATGACCCTCCCCCTCCTCGCCGCCGCCTCCACCGGCTGGCTCCCCGCCCTCGCGGGCGCCCTGCTCCTGGCGGGCATGGCGACCGCCCCGACCATGGTCACGGGCATGACCCTCGTCCAGCGCCTCACCCCGCAGGCCCAGCTCAACGAGGGCATGACCCTGGCCGTGACCGCACTCCTCGGCGGCATCGCGACGGGCTCGGCCGCGGGCGGCTGGCTCGCCGAGCACGCCCCGACGGCGACGTACGGCTACCTGGTCCCGCCGCTGGCGGCGGCGGTGGCGGGGGTGGTGTGCGCGGCGACGGGCACGGGCCGCCGCGCATCGCACTGACGACGCCGGCCGCACGACCGGGCCGGTCGCGGCGCCGGCCGCACGGACCGGGCCGGTCGCCATGCGTGGGCCGACCGGGCGGTTCAGCTCTGCCGCAGCGGCCCCATCGGCGGCTGCACCCCGAAAGCGGTGGCCCCTCCCCCGACCCCGCCCGCGCAGCCGTCCGGTTCCTGGGTGCCGAGGCCGCGGGTCGAGGGCTTCTCGGCCGCCCAGAACATGTAGCCGAGCAGCCCTGCCGTCGTCCCGGCACCGTTCGGCGCCGCGCCGCGCACCCAGTCGCCCGTCGCCTTCTGCAGCGAGTTGGCGTAGTCGGTGCACTCGGGCAGCGGACTGCGGCCGTACGCGATGTAGAGCCCGGCGGTGAGTTTGGCCGGGGCGAGCGGGGCGACCGGCGGCGAGAACTGGGGCTTGCCGTCGAGGTGTTCCTGCCAGTTGGCGATGTGCGAGCTCGCGGAGGTGGGCCGGGCGGGCACCATGGCGTTGGCGTAGTCGAGCACCGGGCGGTCGGTGCGCAGCCAGTCGGCGGTGGCCTTGCGGTTGAGGTCGATGAGCCAGCGGTCGCCGGCCGCGGTGTCGATGGTGAGCCGGGCGGCCGGGTCGGTGCCGCCGGCGTCGTACGGGTGCACGGAGCGGTAGGCGTCGATGAAGGACTGGAGCCCGGTCAGGTTCGGCGCGGTGTTCTGCTCGTAGTCGATCTCGATGCCGACGCCGAGGTCGGCGGCGACGGCCGCCGCGTTCCGCCCGAGCTGCGCGGGATCCTCGGCGAGGGCGGCGTCCCAGGCGTCGGTGTAGGTGATGCCGCCGACGGAGAGCATCACGCGGATGCCGTGCGAGGTGAAGTACTGGACGATCTCCCGGCTCATGCCGACGGGCACGCCGCTCGCGGTGCCGGCGTCGGTGGTGCGGTGCAGCAGCTTGAGCGGGTCGACGAAGCTGAGCACGACCAGGTTGACGGAGGGGCGCCCGTCGCCGCGGTCGATCAGCCAGTGGTTCTTCGCGTCGAACTCGGCGACGTCACGGACGGTGGACCAGGTGCAGTAGTCGTCGCCGCAGTGCCAGGCGCCGTAGACCTGGACGGGGGCGGCGGCGGTGGCCGAGGCGGGCGAGGCGGTGGGGGCGAGGAGGGCGAGGAGCATGGGCAGGACCGCGAGGAGTCCCTTGTGGCGCATACGTACCTCCGGGGGTGCCGTGGCGTGGGGGGCGGCGACCGCAGGTTGGCAGGTCCAGACCAAGTCCGGCAAGAGGGCGGACATGACGAAGGCCCGGCAGCTGCTGCTGCCGGGCCTTCGCCCACATGGGATGAGTGGAGATGGCGGGAATCGAACCCGCGTCCAACGGTGCGGAATCAGGGCTTCTCCGTGTGCAGTCTGGTACGAGTTTCTCGGCCCTCCGGATCACCCAGACAAGTCCGGAACGGGCTCAGTCACTGTTTGGTTTCCCTCTTCACCCCGTGACCGGGATCAAGGTTTAGTCCCCTAGATGATGCCAGGATCCGGGTCGGGAACAGCCCCGGGCTGACACTTCGCAAGTCGCTACTTAGGCAGCGAGGGCGAAGGAATCGCGCTTGGTGTTGGCGATTATTGGTTTCGGCGCGTGGTTAACGAGATCATTGCCGCTTCCTCGACACGCTTCCCCTGCTTCGACATCCGCTGTCGAAACCGATCATCCCCATGTTGATTTTTCAATCCGCGCACCCTCTGTGAGGTGCGTGGCCCATCGTACGTGACCAACGCCGACGGTCGCCAGCGTATTCCCGGCGGCTGCCGCCCGGGTCGCCCGGGTGACCGGTGGCTGTCCCCCGGTGGCCCGGGTTACCTGGCCTCCGCCGCCCGCTGCCGCCGCCGCGCCGCCGCGATCGCACGGCTCGCCTCGCGCGTGTCCTGCTTCTCCTTCAGCGTCTGCCGCTTGTCGTACTCCTTCTTGCCCTTGGCCAGGGCGATCTCGCACTTCACCCGGCTGCCCAGGAAGTACAGCGCGAGCGGCACGATCGTGTGACCCGTCTCGGACGCCTTCTGCTCCAGCTTGTCGATCTCGGCGCGGTGCAGCAGCAGCTTCCGCTTCCGCTTCGCCGAGTGGTTGGTCCAGCTGCCCTGGGAGTACTCGGGCACGTGGATGTTGTGCAGCCAGGCCTCTCCGCCGTCGATCTGGACGAAGCCGTCGACCAGCGACGCCCGGCCCATCCGCAGCGACTTCACCTCGGTGCCCATGAGCACCAGACCGCACTCGTACGTGTCCAGGATGTGGTAGTCGTGCCGCGCCTTCTTGTTCTGCGCGATGAGCTTGCGCTCCGGCCCCTTGTCCTGGGTCTTCTTCTTCGCAGGCTTGCCCTGCACGTTGACGAGTCCCTTTGCCATAGTGCGGTCATTTTCGCACTACGAGGCCCCTCCGAGGCCACTCAATACCGTGCGGGCCCGTTCCTCCGCCTGCCCGACGACCGCGACGTCCGGGGTGATGCCGTGGCCGTCGACGGCGTGCCCGGCGGGCGTGCGGTAGTGCCCGACGGTCAGCTCGGCGACCGAGCCGTCCGGCAGCGTGCTCGGCATCTGCACCGAGCCCTTGCCGAAGGTCCGCGAGCCGACCGTGACGGCCCGGCCCCGGTCCTGCAGGGCGCCGGTGAGCAGCTCGGCCGCGCTCATGGTGCCGCCGTCGATCAGCGCGACCAGGGGGCGGGCGGTGTCGCCGCCGGCTTCCGCGTACACGGCGTGCTGGGTGCCGTCGACGTCGTACGTGGCGACGAGGCCGCCGTCGAAGAAGGCGGAGGCGGCGGTGGCGGCCTCGGCGACCAGGCCGCCGGAGTTGCCGCGCAGGTCGAGCAGGACGCCGGCCCGGGCCGGCGCGGTGCGCACGGCCTGCCGGACGCGCTCGCCGGTGCCCTTGGTGAAGGCGGCGACCCGGATCAGCACGGTGCCGTCGGCGAGCCGCCGGACGGTGACGGGATCGGTGACGAGCCGGGCCCGGCGCAGCGTCTCGGTCCAGCCGGCGCGACCCCGCTCGACGCCGAGGGTCACGGTGGAACCCGTGACGCCCTCGCCCCTCAGCAGCGAGACGATCTCGGAGACGCTCAGCCCGCCGACCGGCCGCCCGTCGATCGCGGTCAGCCGGTCCCCGACCCGCAGCCCGGCCCGCTCGGCGGGCCCGCCGCCCCGTATCCGGCTGATCTCGACCCGCCCGTCGGCGCCCCGCCGCGCGGACAGCCCGACCCCGGTGTACGCGCCGTCCAGGGTCTGCTCGAACTCGGCGTACTCCTTCTTGTCGTACACCGCCCCCCACCGGTCCCCGCTGCGGCTGACGAACTCCTCCGCCGCCTTCTTCCCGGACTTCCCGTCGGCGACGGCCTGAGCGGCGGCCCGCGCGAGGGCCTCCCGGTCGACGGTGCCGGCGGCGGTGACCGTACGGGGCGAGGGCGCGGCACCGGGAGTCTCCCGGGGGTCCTGCTGCCGGGGCAGCGCACCGGTGGCGGCGGCGGTGCCGATCACTCCGGCGAAGACCAACGTCAGAGCGGCCCCACGGAGAACTCCGCGGGGCCGTCGACAGAACTCGGGGCCGGCACCGGCACGCATGCCGCCCACTGTAGGACAAGCAGATGGCGCCGCACGGCGGTTGGCCGCACGACGCCATCGCGTCACCCGGAGGGAACTGTCACACCTTGAGGTACTTGCGCAGCGCCACGAACGCGGCGAGCGCCGGCATCAGCAGGCCGATCGCGAGGACGAGCGGGAGCTTGGAGAGGACCGCGTCCCAGCCGATGAAGTTCACCAGCTGCATCTTGTCGGCGAGGGCGATGCCGTGGTCGATGAGGAAGTAGCGGCCGACCAGGAGCAGCACGCAGGCGACGCCGCCGCCGAGGAGGCCGGCGAAGGCGGCCTCCATGATGAAGGGCATCTGGATGTAGAAGTTGGTCGCGCCGACCAGGCGCATGATGCCGGTCTCGCGGCGCCGGCTGAACGCGGAGACGCGCACGGTGTTGACGATCAGCATCAGCGCGATGATCAGCATGAGGCCCATGACGCAGAGGGCGGCGATGTTCATGCCGTTCATCAGGTCGAAGAGGTTCTGCAGGATGTTGCGCTGGTCCTGGACCGACTCAACGCCGTCGCGGCCGGCGAAGGCGGTGGCGACGACCTTGTACTTCTCGGGGTCCTTCAGCTTGACCCGGAACGACTCCTGCATCTGGTCCGGGGTGACGACGGAGGCGATGGCCGTGTCGCCGTACTGCTCCTTGTAGTGCTTGTACGCCTCGTCGGCGGACTCGTGGTGGACCGTCTCCACGATCTCCGTCATCTTCTTGAGGTCGGCCTCGATCTGGTCCTTCTGCTGCGTGGTGACGGCGCCCTTGGCGCACTTGGCGCTGGAGGCGGCGTCGCTCTTGTTGCAGAGGAAGATGGAGACGTTGACCTTGTCGTACCAGTAGTCCTTCATCGTGCTGACCTGCTCGCGCATGAGCAGGGCGCCGCCGAAGAGGGCGAGGGACAGGGCGACGGAGACGATGACGGCGAAGGTCATCGTGAGGTTGCGGCGGAGACCGACGCCGATCTCCGAGAGCACGAACTGGGCGCGCATGTGACTTCTCCCCCGCCCGTCAGTGCTGGTAGCCGTAGACGCCGCGGGCCTGGTCGCGGACGAGCCGGCCGCCCTCGAGCTCGATGACGCGCTTGCGCATCTGGTCGACGATGTTCTGGTCGTGGGTCGCCATGACGACGGTGGTCCCTGTCCTGTTGATGCGGTCGAGCAGCTTCATGATGCCGACGGAGGTCTGCGGGTCGAGGTTGCCGGTGGGCTCGTCCGCGATCAGCAGCATCGGGCGGTTGACGAAGGCCCGGGCGATGGCGACGCGCTGCTGCTCACCGCCGGACAGCTCGCCCGGCATGCGCTCCTCCTTGCCGCCGAGACCGACCAGGTCGAGCACCTGCGGCACTGCCTTGCGGATCTCGCCGCGCGGCTTGCCGATGACTTCCTGGGCGAAGGCCACGTTCTCGGCGACGGTCTTGTTGGGGAGCAGGCGGAAGTCCTGGAAGACGGTGCCCAGCTGGCGGCGCATGTGCGGCACCTTCCAGTTGGAGAGCCGGGCGAGGTCCTTGCCCAGCACGTGCACCTGGCCCTGGCTGGCGCGCTCCTCGCGCAGGATCAGCCGCAGGAAGGTCGACTTTCCGGAGCCGGACGAACCGACGAGGAAGACGAACTCCCCCTTCTCGATCTCCAGGGAGACATCCCGGAGCGCGGGGCGGTTCTGCTTCGGATAGGACTTGGAGACGTTGTCGAATCGGATCACGGATGCACCACGGTCGGCCGGGAGTAGGTGTGCGTGACACTACGCGAACGGGGATGGCCCGTGCAGTCGCGCTCCAGGCTTGTACGCTTTATCCTTTTCGTCCTCCCGGGTCCCGCCGGCCGGATTCCGCGGGGCGCGCCGAAACGCGCCGGAGCTGGCACAGTGGTAGGGGAACGCCGGGGTCGCTCCGAGCGTTCTTCTTGTAAGCACCCCCGTGCGGGAGGAGGAGAGCGCATGACCTATGACCGTCTGGTGTGCGCCAACTGCGCGGCGCCCGTCGCCGAGGGCCGCTGCCCCGTCTGCCGCGCGAACCGCGAGCGTCTGCCCCAGCCGACGGGCCTGACGCCGGCGATGCTGCTGACCCTGGTGATCGCCCTGCTGGCCGCGATGGCGCTGCTGGTGGTGGCGCAGGGCGTGTAGGGGCCCGAGGACACCCCCTGGACGTACGAGAGGGCCGGGAGCGCTTGGATTGCGCTGCCCGCCCTCACCAGGTCGCGAGTCTGAGCGACCTCAGACGGCGGGGCGCCCCCCCGGCACGAGAAGCGGGAGGGAGCGGT